>CAZSOM010000007.1:0-17978 GCA_964608295.1 uncultured Candidatus Cloacimonadota bacterium | reverse complement strand
TTCCTAAAACGTATTTAAAAAAATAACCTATATATGAGTTCAAGTACAAAAAGTTACCATTAATAAGCGGAATATGCCCAACTTCAGCAATTCTATCCATTCCATCAATATAAAATTTAAAATCACTAAAATAAAAAAGTTTGGTGTTGAAGTAAATTACAATCCTGAAAATGAAGCTTAACATTAAAAGCCCAACGACATATAAACGATGCCTCGTATTCTCTACAATATACATTATAATTCCTCTTTATGAAATTCTTTCACTTTTCCTGCCACAAACTCAATTTCAGTCTTAGTCATCCCATAATACATCGGTAACCTCAACAAAGTATCACTAACGTTATCAGTCACCGGTAGATTAATCTCATCATATTTTCCTTTCCAATAAGGAGCTTCATGTAATGGGACATAATGAAATATCGCACTAATTCCATTTTCTTTTAAATATTCAATTAAATCGGCTCTCTGCTCCAGTGATTCGCACATTAGATAAAACATATGAGCATTATGTTTACAGCCTTCTGGAATAATTGGTAAACACTCTTCAGGAATGAATTCTGATAAAAGTTTATAGTAATAATTCCAACTTTCCAGTCGATTATTATTTACTTTAACAGATTCTATTAACTGCGGATGTAAAAATGCAGCTTGTAGCTCAGACATTAAAAAACTTGAGCCAAGCTCTACCCAGGTATATTTATCCACTATCCCTTTATTGAAATGTGCTCTATTCGTTCCCTTATCTCTAATAAATTCAGCCCGTTCAACCATTTTGGGATTATTAACTAAGAGCGCGCCACCTTCTCCACATTGAATGTTTTTTGTTTCATGGAAACTCATTGCAGCTAAATCACCAATACTGCCTAACGGTTTCCCTTTGTAACTGCAATCTATAGCCTGAGCAGCATCTTCAATAAGTATCAAATTATGTTCTTTGCATATTGATTTTATAGCATCTATTTCACAGGCAACTCCAGCATAATGAACAACAACAATAGCTTTTGTCTTTTCTGTGATCAATTTTTCAATTTTAGTTTCATCTATATTTTTAGTATCTTCTCGAATATCACACCAAACTATACTCGCTCTCCTTAATACAAAAGCACTGGCAGTAGACACAAAAGTATAAGATGGCATTATAATTTCATCACCTAGTCCAATATCAGCAAGTAAAGCTGACATCTCAAGAGCATCTGTACAGGAAGAAGTTAAAATTGCTTTTTTACACCCAGTTTTATCTTCTAAAATTGAGTTGTTTTTTTTTGTAAACTTACCATTACCTGAAAATCTATCATTTTGGAATACTTGATTAATAAATTCTTGTTCATTGCCAAGAATTAGAGGTTTGTTAAATGGTATTTTCATTTATTTAGCTCCTTTAATCATTTTTTTCAATAATTTCATTCATGTAAGTACTTCTCTTTTTTCTGAAATCTATCAATAATGGAAGGGCTAACAAGATAATAAAAGTAGCATTTATATATGCCATAACTGATAGCGTTACCGCTAATTCTGATGTTACATTAAAAAATCCTAATAACCAAACAAGCGAAATTTCACGAACTCCCATTCCACCGATACTGATTGGTAAAGAAGTAATAAGCCACATTATTGCTATAACGAAAATTAATTCAAAAAATGTTATCGATATGTTTAGTGCTTTAGCAAAAATGAAAAAAGAAACAAAAGATGCTAAATGGATTGGAATACATAAAAGAAAAGAAATGAGTAGCTTATTTTTATTGTTTTTGTAGAAATAAACAGACTCACTCCAAATAGAAATAACTCTAAGCAACAAATTCTGCTTAAATTTTATTTTTAATGCTAATTTTGACATAAATGATATTACTTTTTGGTGAGAAATGAGAGTAATTACTCCGATTGCTGATAATAATATCAAAATAAAATGAAAAATATTTATTTCGAGTTTTTGCTTAGTTATAAATAATGAAAAAATCCCAAAAATCAATATTGATATTAAGCCAACAGCTCGATCGACAAAAACAGCAATTATATTCTTTAGTTTCTGAGATTTTTGCTCTTTAATTGCGTAAATGGTTTTAACAATATCACCACCAAAAGCTCCTGGCATGAATTTGTTAAATAGTAAAGATAACATTGTAAATCGAAAATAACTCCATTTGGTTAAATTGGAGTTTGTAGATGGATGTAATACTTCCCAGCGAAGACCTAAAAGCCATGCTCTAATTAACGAAATAAGAACAGTAAAAACAAAGATAGAATATTTTACATTTGCAATATGCATCTTTACTTTTCTAAAATCTATTTTCCAATATAAAAATCCTATACAAAGAACTAGAAGTAATACATTAACTATTTGTTTTATTATTCTTTGTCTATCTTTCATCATAGATGTTTTTCTCTTTCTATAAAAATTGGTAATTTTCTAGTTTCCAATAATATCAATAAAAGATATTCACCAATGATACCTAAAGTAAATAATATCAAACCAGAAAAAAAAGTAATCATAACTGTTAATGAAGACCATCCTTTAACGGACGTTCCAAACAAAAAGTATTTTCCTATAATATAAACTATAAAAATCATACTAAAGAAAGAAATCCAAAATCCTAATATACTTATTAGCTTCAAAGGCAAAGTAGAATTACTGATAACATTATTAACCAAATCATGGAAAAGTTTTTTAAAAGTATAACCGCTTTGTCCGTACTCACGGGCATTATGTTCAACCATTATTGTTGCAATTTTTTGGGTAGTATGTAAGATTAGAGTTCCAATTCTTGGTTTCTGTATATGTATCGAAGAGATTGTTTTGGCCACTTTTCCTCTTATAGCCCTAAATGATGTAAGTTTGAAGTTTGTTTCTTGTTTAATTGTCTTCTGACTTAAAAATTTCATCACAATTGAACCAGCATTTCTCCATAAAGAATGCTGTTTCTTCATGTAAGAACCTATTACAACATCAATTTCAGGATTATTTTTCAAATATTTTATCATTTTGGGAATCTCTTCTGGCGGGTGTTGTAAATCATCGTCTATTGTAACCACTACATCCCCAATTGCATATTTCAAACCGCACATTAATGCTGCATGTTGCCCATAGTTTTTTGATAAATTTATTACTTTGATCATGTTATTTTTTAAATGCAATTCCTTCAAAACTTCCCAAGATTTATCTTTTGAACAATCATTCACTAGAATTATTTCGTAATCACTCTCAAATTCCTCTAAAGCAGAAATTGTACGTGAACACAACTCAGGTAGTGTTTTCTCAGAGTTATAAACAGGAACTATTACTGAATACATACTAAACCTTCACTCTGTAATAAGTAAACATTATATAAAAACTACGCAAATGTGTTACCATCACCCTCATATATGAAATATTCATTTCTAAATAAACCCTTCATAAATATCTTTTCTCATTATTGGATTGTTATTTATATCGTACACTTGTATTGCATTAACTACTAATTTAATCTTATCAAGCAGTTCCTTTTTATTTTTTCCTTTAACAGTAAAAACACCCACCCTATTATTACCAGCTAAATCACTCCCAATTTCCATACCTTCTGTTTTATATTCTGTGATATATTCTATTATCCCATTATCCAGATTTTTTTTGTAACCATCAATATGACCATATTGACCAGGATATGTATAAATATAATTATCAAAATAATAATATTCTGATGCATTTATATGAAAATGAACACTTTCACCAATAAATGATTTAATTGCAGAATCAATAATATCAAATCCAGTAATATATTTAATAACTCTAAAATTCTCACCACCTCCAAATCTCGCTGCAAACTCAATAACATTAATTTCTCCATCACATTCTATTAACTGCAACAATAAAGGAGTATTATTAAGTTTAAAAATGGATGCTATTTTATCAACAATGTTTTGAATAATCTCGATATTTGAGGAAGATAAAGTTGCTGGCCAAAATGAACCATAAATTTGTTGAATTTCATTGTCTTTTCTTATTTTTTGTCTTTCTCTGGTCATGATTATATTAGTTTTATTATCTGTGATAAAACAATCAACACCGATTTCTCTACCTTCGTTGAATTCCTCAACTATTACCTCTTTACTTCTGCTTATTTCATAAGCTTGCTTGATTATAAAATCTAATTCCACAAGATCGTCAACTTTCCTTACTCCTTTGGAACCATTACTATCAGCAGGTTTAACAATCAACGGAAACTTTAAATCAGAGATATCATAATTATTCAAATTTTCAATTTTTACAAATTTAGATGTAGGAATCCCGTTTTCAATCATCTTTTTTTTCATTAAAATCTTATTTGTTACAGATAACGCTATTTCGTATGAATAAGGTAAAGGTAAATTTAACTGCTCTGCAACAAAGCAAGCAACAGCATTTGTATGATCAAGACATGTACTAATTACAAGCTTTACACTATAGTCTTTTGCAATTCTAAGGACTTTATTTATATCCAAAGTACTTTCCTGCAAATGTTCATCTGCAAAAACCCTTGCCGGGGGATTTTCAAAATAATCAATTAGTATTACAAAATATCCTCTCAGTTTTAAATTTTTGATCAATTCTATATGTGGAATTGTTCCACCTAAAACAATCGCGACAGGTTTAGACATAATTACATTTCCTCTATAATGTTTTTGGTTAAACAATGATTTAACTCAATTAAATCAACTTCATTTTGTAGGCAATTAAAAAATTTCTCTTGATTAATCATATTCAATTCTGTCTATTTACCTTACTAAATCATATAAATATTTTAGCTTAACTTCAATATCCAAAACAGTGTCAATTATCAAATCCGCTTGCTTTTGATTTCTTTCAGAAAAACATGCTAAACTTCTGAATTTGGTTTCTAACTCATTATCAGATAATGGATTTTCCGGTTCTCCTTTAGGATGATCTACTCTCACCTTAAAGGATTTTCCATCATAAGTAATTACTTCTACTTCAGCAATACTATCTTTTGGAAATGAAGCAGTAAATGATTTATCAGCAACAATTGTAAATTTATCCAAAAGAGATAGAACTATTGGGTCATTAATATATTTTGAACAAAACTCATTAATCCCTGCTCGGTCTGTTAATAATGCCACAGAGACACTAAAAGGAATACTCATCTTTGCAGAAGAAACTCCATTTATCATTGTATGATCATGATTTTTTACAGCTAGGGAATAAGTATTTACAATAATTTGTTGTATTTTCTGAATTTGAAGTGAATTATTATTTTTAATAATTAATGCCCCATCGATAGCTGGATGACAGTATCTACATGCAGCATAAGGTTTAACATAAATTTTTTGTATAAAGTAACAATTTCTTTTACTAGTTTCTAAATAAGATAAATCGACTCTATCACTCATCATCGAAAAAAACCCATTACTTCCTGAAAAAGCGTCATCAGGACCTTCAAAACCAGATTTTGCCATAAAGGCAGAAATTACACCATTCATAGAAGCTTTTGCAACATTGTAAGGTTTAAGTTCAGAATTATCTTCTAAAACCTTCAATGTTCCAGAAACAGAAACAACGGCCGTATTTATCGCATTTTTCATTTCCTCTTTTGAATAGTCCAGCAAAAAAGCAATTGCTACAGCAACTCCAATTGTTCCACAAGTTCCCGTTGCATGATATCCCTTTAATTTATGAGATGGTTGAATCATATTTGCTAACAGAGCGGATATTTCATAACCAACGACTATCGCTTCTAGTAAATCTTTACCCCTAGAATTGTATTTTTCAGCAATAGGTAGTAAAGCTGATATAACAGGAGAACCTGGATGAATAATTCCAGAATTCATCCCATCATCAAGTTCAGCTGCATGAGCACTTAAACCATTGATAAATGAAGCAGTAACAACATTAGATTTTGTTTTATACCCAATAACCGAAGATGTATCATCTTTACTATCTATTGAATCCAACAAGTTATTCCCACGATCTTTTAAAATGAATGCTCCTGCAAGAGTAACGCCTAAATAATCCAATAAACATTTTTTTGAAATTTCGAGAATTTCATTTGGGAATCTATTTAATTTCATTTCCCAAACATTATCTAATATTTTTTTTGTTATATTCATAACTTCTCTCTTTTATAATATTTTTAAACTGAAAACCAAAATATTGAGGACTATCTAATTTTAATTCTTCCCAAACATTTTCAGAAGCTGAAACAATTTCTTCTAGCAGATTCCCCTCTGTTACTGATTGAATATTTTGTTCTAATTGATTTAATTTTGAAGCATCAATTAACATTCCATTACCATATTGTTTTAAACATATCCCTAATACGTTTACTATGGGAATATTTGGATCTGGAAAATGAAAATATAACAATTCAACAAAATGTAGTTTAGTAGATTCAATGATTTACCTTGTTGAAGCTAAACTGCTTCACCATAAAGTTATACTTGTCCACTTACAGACTCATGGACTCCATAATTTAGAAAATTTAAATAGAAAATTAATGTTAAAAGGGTTCATCATATTTTTTTAAATCTTTATCTGATTCTGATTTTTTTTTAGAATCTTCTTTTAAAAAGTCATCGTCAACAGTTTGCTCAAGCCATTCAGCTAATTCAACTAAAAGAGTATCTTTCCCACAAGGATTTCGTTCTAATATCTTTAATACATATTTTTTACTTTTGTTTGTTTTCATAATATTCCCCAATCTAAGTTTTTTGTTTCTCATTATACTTTGCTAATACAGCATCAATCATCTTATCAGCAACTCCAGTATAATTTATAGGATCAATTAATTTATCAATTTCGGATTCGGATAGGAAGTTAGTAATATTTTCATCATTCAAAAGTGCTTCGCGAAGTGTAATTCCTAAATCATTCGCTTTCCCGGCTATAGTGTAAACCATATCATGCGCTTTCTTTTTCCCGATTTTTGGAGCAAGACCCATCATTACAGATTCCGACATTAAAAGGCCACCACCTAACTTTAGATTTTCACGCATTCGATGTTCATATACAACTAAATTCTCTAAAACAAATTTGGAATGTTTCAATGAGCCCGAGAATAAAATAAAGGATTCAGGTATTATTATCCATTCTAAGTGAGTCGGACCTACCGGACGTTCGTGATCCTGTATCATTGCAGATAATTGTAATCCTGTAGCTTCACGCATCTTGTGAGCAATGGCGATTATCGGTTCACACGAAATCGGATTGCGTTTTTGAGGAAGGGTTGAACTCGCGCCACGTCCGACTTCATACGGTTCGCTTAATTCTCTGATCTCAGATCTCATCAATATTGTTACTTCATTGGCAATCTTTGCTAATGTTGCTGATTGCATTGCAAAACAACTGATCATTTCTGCCCAATTATCTCGAGCAACATGCCATGATATTGCTGGGACTTCTAATCCAAGTATATCCATCATTTCCTTCTGTACCTCAAGTCCTTTATCTCCAAGTGTAGCAAAAGTACCCACAGCTCCTGCGCATTCTCCAACCAATATCCGTGATTTTAATTCGGATAAACGATCTCTATGTCTTCGCATTTCGTCCAACCAAACCGCAACTTTATAACCAAATGTTATAGGAGCAGCATGTTGCTGAAATGTTCTACCCGGCATAACAGTATATTTATACTTCTTTGCAAGCTTAATAAGGGCGTTAATTATTGCTTGTGTTTCTTTTTCAACAACTTTTAAGCCTTCCTTTATTTGAAGAACCGTACCTGTATCTGTTATATCTTGTGTTGTAGCACCATAATGCACCCAGCGAACTGCCTCAGGAGAACAAGCTTTATTCAGTTGGTGTACAAAAGGTGATATTGGGAAGCCGACTCTGTCAAACTCAGCTTTCATTGCAATTAAATCAAGATTTTCCAGTTTGGCTGCATCAGCTATTTCTTTTGCAATCTTTTCTGGAAAAAATCCCACTTTTGCCTCAGCGAAAGCAAGTGCCACTTCTGTTTTAAGCCAAGATTTAACTCTTTGCTCATCAGAAAACAAATCACGCATTTCGGCTGTTCCGAATACGTCACAATAGTAATTTGAATCAATAATTGATGATGCCATATTATACTCCTTAATATTATAATTAACCATTCTAAATTAATATTATTATAAATATTAATTTATCATATTTAACTCATTGTAATCAATATGTTTACATTAATAAATCTAAAAAAACAATCCTACTTTTTATTTAATTCCTTCATTAGAGCATATTTTGAGTCGATGTGAGAAACTTTCAGAAAAGGAATATCACTTCTAATACCTTGTCGAATATGAATATCAATAAATTTGGGTCCATCTGTATCTAACAATTCTTTAATTGCTTCTTCTAAATTCTTCTTTGTATTCACAGAATTTCCAATTGTTTTGTAACCAGAATTTTCAGCAATTTTTGTTAGATTTGCTATGAAGCCTGCAGAAGGTTGACCTCCTACAGATTCATGTACACCATTATTTAGGACAACATGAAGCAAATTTGAAGGTTTTAATTTGCCAGCAGTTGTAAGAGAGCCTAAATGCATAATAACTGCAGCATCACCATCTAAGCACACAATTAACCTATTTTTTGCAGCTAAGGCAATTCCAGTAGCAATTGATGAACAATGTCCCATAGAACCCACATTTAAGAAATCCAAATTATGGTTCTGACCAAGTATATTCCTCAGTTCATAAAGTTCTCTTGTTGCTCGGCCTGTGGTTGCAATAAATATTGATTCAGCTGGAACGTTCTCTAAAATACAATGGATAGCAATTTCACGATTCATTTCAAATTTGCTTTGCGTTTGATCAGGTAATTGTTTTTTAATTTTTGTCAAAGTTCCCTTTTTAGCAAGAATAGCCGTAGGTCCACTTAATTCTGTTGCTGTTTTAACTGCCCAATGTATAATATCAGAATAATCAATACTATCGTTCTCAATAACTTTATATGGAATACCCATTGAGTTAAGCAAAATAGGTGTTAACTCACCTTGTTTTTTATGATGTGCGTGATCTTTGATTTCAGGATCACCTCTCCAACCTATAAGAAGAACTAATGGTATTGCGTATACTTCTTTGTTTGTAAGAGAAAGTAAAGGATTAATTGCATTACCTAATCCTGAATTCTGCATATAAACCAGAGGAACGTTTCCTGTAGCAATATGATTTCCAACTGCTAATGCAATTGCATTCCCTTCATTGGCAGCAATTACATGTCTATCATTGGGTAAATTTGTTGAAGCATATAAGCAAAAATCGTTTAGTAATGAATCAGGTACTCCAGTAATGAATTTTACTCCTTCATTTTCAAGGAACTCATGAAACTTCTGTTGGTCAATCATAATTATCCTCCTCTAATATATATATTTATTTTCATTTTGTATATATTCCTGTCAGAATATAATTTATCAGATTCTCTCAAACAGCTTGTTAATATTATTTTCCAGTTTCCATACTATATCAATGATTTCCTGGATAAATTCGCTAGATTTATTACTAAATTCAGCAAGATTTTGAAACTTTAATTCAATTTCTTCTTTGGAAAGAGGATTCTCGGGTTCACCCTTCGGGAAATCAACTCTTTTATTAAATATGTTACTACTGAAGGTATTTATTTCAACGATTGCTGAACGCTGCTGCGGTACGAGTTTTGATATTTCAGGGTCAGCAACTATGTTAATTTTACTAATTAATTTTTTAATCTGCTCATCTGCAACATATTCATCAGTAAATTCCATAATTCCAGCTTTACCGGAAATTAACGATACGGCAATGGCAAACGGAATGCTCATTTTAGCAGATGATACACTTAATGCACTTTTATGATCATGTTTACCTAATACCCCACGATAGGTACTTACCTTTATAGACTCAATATCATCAATATTTATATCAAATTTTGATTTCAGAAACAATACTGCCTCAATTGAAGGATGAGCATGTCGACAAGCCGCATAGGGTTTGACGTAAATTTTTTCAATGCATAATGAATCATCATTTTTGTTAATCAGTTGTGATACATCATATTGGCTTGACATCATTGAGAGAAACCCCGTTTTCCCCTCTAAAACTTCATCAGGTCCCTTAAAACCTGCCCTTGCCATATTGGATGCCAATAATGCAATAACAGCTGCTCGACCACAATTAAATGGCTTTATTTCAGACCCTTCTTCAATAACCTTAAGCGTACCCGATGATGATACAACAGCAGCTGATAGAGTATCTTTCATTTGTGCTTTAGAAAATCCTAGCATTGTTGCTATTCCCATTGCCGCACCAATAGATCCACATGTAGCAGTAGGGTGATAACCATTATTATAATGTGATGGTTGCACAGCAGTTGCTATTCGAATAGCTGCTTCATATCCAATTATTATTCCTGAAATAAGTTCATTTACTTCAATTTTTTCTCTTTTAGCAACGGGGAGAAGCACTGATAATATTGGCGAACCGGGATGAATAGCACCATACCGTGAACCATCATCCAACTCAGCTATATGAGAACTTATACCATTAATCAACACAGCATTTTCAATACTTGTTTTATGATCAAACCCAATTGCCGACGTTTCTCCTTTACCATTAAAATCAAGGAGTTTTTCTCCCTTTTCCTTGATCATCTTTGCACCGGCAAATGTAACACCTAGATAATCAATCAAACATCTCTTTGCTTGGAGAATAACCCTATTGGGAAATTCAGTATCCTTCAAATTGTATAAATAATCAACGAATTGGTCGCTTAGATTTTTAGCCATATGTTTCTCTTTGTTATTTTATGAAATTTTATTTTGAATAGAAATTAAAATATTCAGGGCTATCAGCTTTCGTTTCTCCCCAAGCCTCATCAAAAGCTTCAATGATTCTTTTAGGAAGTGGATCTTTTTGTACCGATAGCATATTGCTTCGCAGTTGCAATGTACTTGAAGCACCCATAATAATAGCATCTCCATCTGAGAAACTCAAATTTGAATGATGTACCAACCACCTGAATGCGGCTTCAACAGGTTGTATGTCCATATCTCTACATTCTACAGATAAAACATTGATCGAATCAATAAATGATTTTTTCCAATATCTTTGCCGATAGCTTTTTAGTCTGGCAAAGCGCCCTTCTTCGGGTACTTCTTCAAAGCTAAGATGTTTTCCTGTTAACAATCCTCCGGCAAGAGGATTATAAGCATAAAATCGCATTTTTAATTTTCTTATAGCAGGAAAAAGCTCTTTTTCTACATTTCGGCTTAAGGCATTATACCTTCCCTCGTATATACTGGGTTTCAACCAACCATTTTTATCGCAAAGATGCCAGATATCCACAATCATCCATGAAGGAAAATTACTTAATCCCAATTCTTTGATTTTACCTGCCTGATAGAGCTCGTTACATGCATTAAGTGCGCTTTCAATGGGTGTATTTTTGTCAGGGAAATGAAAATAAAGCACGTCAATTGAATCTCGTTTTAATCGTTCCAAAGACTCATTGAACTGAAGGTATACAGCATTTGCATCCAGTTTACCAGTAATCCTGGGATGAATTTTAGTAGCAAGACTAATTGATGATTGAGTAGTATCTTCTAATACAGATCCAAGAATTTTTTCTGAATCACCGTCATTATAAACATAAGCTGTATCAATTTCATTATAACCTGATTCAAGAAACTCTTTAATCAGGTTATAACTATCATCTTCACTTACTTGCGGACCAAATGTCATTGATCCCAATACAAGTTTGATATTATCCATCTTTAATTTCCGATTATATTTCCTGAATTAATTTTTAACCGATTGAACCCTTTGGTGAAATAACCGCATCAGGATAATAGGTGTCAATTACCCGTTGAACTAAACGAATTTGTTTTGCTCTTCCTTTTGCCTGAGCATTGGTTGTATCCCAACTATGTGATAAAGCAACTGATCCTCCAGTTTTAAGATATACAGGTGAACCAACTCTTATCATTTCAGGCACTTCATAATGTCTAATAAAACCTCCTGAAGATTTTGGGTTTTCAGTATGGATATCAATTGGGACATTTATAGATTGCCTTATGGCAGATAACATTTGAAGCTGAATGTCTCTTACTGTATTAATAGAATTCGCACCAATACTTTCAAGAAGCTTAAATGAACAGGGATTGCCATGACCACAATGAGCTGACAATTTAAATCTACATTCTGGATTAATCCCTCCTTTTTCACGCATTTTATTTAATATCCATAAATTACCTTCATCATAAACAAGAAAATCACGACAACCAAATGCTTCAGCTCTTTTTACTTCTTCTATAGCACGCACAATCTGATCTTGACCTCTAAGCCTATAACCCATTTTTTGCCCTTCATCAGTATGGTATGATGCGCTAGTATCATAAGCAGCCCTTGGACCAATTGCTAGAACTAAGTTTACCTTTTGTTCTTTTGCGATGGATAACATCTTCATAATCTCATTATCGGTGAGACGCATAATACCTTTTGTTTGAGTTACACGATGAATATAATCACCATGTTTATCAAGCCCTTCAAATAATGCTTCCATTGGTCCTGGTCCTTGTATGCCAGGTACTTCTAATCGATATTGCGCACCATCTACAAATCTTTTTTCTGATGTAGGTAAATCATAAGCGTCTCCTGGGGGTAACCCCATTTTCTTAAGAAACATCCTTGTGTCCTTCATTTAATCTCCTCCATAATCATTTTTTTCTGTCAGAATGAACTAAGTTGTATCAAATATAAAGTTTACATTCGGTAAGAAAAATTAATTCCTATTAAATAATCACCAGCCTTAAATTCTTCTATTCGACAGAATTGATGATGCAAATTATTTAGCATTTTATCTTCTAATAATTCTGTTTTATCCATTTAAGATATTCTCCCGAAACCACATTTTCAACCCAATTGTTATTTGACAAATACCATTCAATCGTCTCAGTAATCTTATCCTCAAATTTATATTGTGGAGTCCAAGCTAATTCATTTTTTATTTTAGAGGCATCAATAGCATAGCGTCTATCGTGTCCCAATCGATCTTTCACATAGGTTATAAGAGAATGAGTTTTTTTTAAGTAATCAAGAATTTGTTTTACTATTTCAATATTTTTGATCTCATTGTTGCCACCAATATTATAAACTTCTCCAATTTTACCTTTGTTCAACACTGTCCAAATGGCATCACAATGGTCTTCTACAAACAGCCAGTCACGCACCTGTTTACCGTCGCCATAGATAGGAAGCGGTTTATCATTCAGGGCATTGTGAATGATAAGTGGTATCAGTTTTTCCGGGAATTGGTAGGGTCCGTAGTTGTTGGAGCAACGTGTGATCAAGGTTGGAAAACCAAATGTATCGTAATAGGATTTTACAATGCAATCTGCAGAAGTTTTAGAAGCCGAGTAGGGTGAGTGGGGTTGAAGTGGAGTGTTTTCCGTGAATTTTATTTCTTTATTATCTTCAGGAAGAGTCCCATAAACCTCGTCAGTAGAAACCTGTAAAAATCTATTTATTGAGAAATCTTTTATCCAGAATCGTTTCGCTACATTTAGTAAAGTTGCAGTTCCCATAACATTAGTTTCAATGAAAATATTTGGATTATGGATTGAGCGATCAACATGTGATTCCGCTGCAAAATTTACTAAATAATCAAAATCATATTCACTGAAGAGATATTCTATCAATTCCTGATTACAAATATCACCTTTAATAAATTTATAATTATCATTATCTTCTATATCTTTAAGATTTTCAGGATTCCCTGCATAAGTTAATTTATCCAAATTAACTATAAAAATATCTTCAGTTTTAGTAAATAAATAATGAATAAAATTAGCTCCGATAAACCCAGCACCACCAGTTACTAAAATTGTTTTCATTAAACCGTCTCCGCTAAATTCTTTATATATAAGCCATATTCACTTTTGCCGTATTTTAAAGAATTCTCTAATAAAATCTCTTTATTTATAAAGCCTAGTCTAAAGGCAATCTCCTCTATACAAGCTATCTTTAAACCTTGTCTTTTCTCGATTATTTCTACGAACTTAGCAGCTTCCAGCAAAGTTTCATGAGTTCCAGTATCGAGCCAGGTTATTCCTCTGCCTAATGGTGTCAATTTCAGCTGCCTCCTATTTAGATACTCTTGGTTAACTGCTGTGATCTCCAACTCTCCCCGCGAGGAGGGTCTTATGCTCTTTGCTATATCAACAATATTATTATCATAAAAATATAGACCAACAACCGCATAATTAGATTTAGGTTTTGCTGGTTTTTCTTCAATAGAGATAACCTTAAAATTTTTATCTACTTCAGCTACACCATATCTTTCCGGGTCGTGAACTGTATAGCCAAATATATTCGCTCCAATTTCAAGAGAAGATGCTCTTGTTAGAATTTGAGGTAAATTTTGGCCGTAAAAGATATTGTCACCTAGAATTAAGCAAACATTGTCATTACCAATAAAGTCTTCACCAATAATAAAGGCCTGTGCTAAGCCATCAGGACTTGGCTGCTCAGCATATTGAAATTTCATACCTAACTCTTTCCCAGAACTAAACATATTCTCAAAGTTAGGCAAATCTTGTGGTGTGGAGATTATCAATACTTCATTTATTCCTGCTAACATTAATATCGAAAGTGGATAATAAATCATTGGTTTATTATAAACAGGTAATATTTGCTTAGATATTGTAAATGTAAGTGGATGCAAACGACTTCCCGCTCCACCCGCTAAAATAATTCCTTTCATAAGTGCCCCTTATTGAATTCCAACATCAGAATTTTTATATTGATTAACGTTTAATATTAATACTTCTGGGTAAGTTTCTTCATCATCGAAATCCCAAATTTTAAGTTTAATATTTTCGATAGCTGTTAATCCATCGAAATAACAATTTTCAGCAACAATATTTTCCCGCAATCCTTCTCCCAATAAATAGATATACCAATAATTATTCTCGAAATTATTTTTAAAAGTAGTGATTATTGTATACTGATTAAAAGATGATCCTGTCAAAGAAAATTGAGTAATTGCTGTATTAGAAGAAAAAACATTTTTATTTATTAATAAATTTTCATCTTCAATAAGGTGATTTCCAGTAAATCCAATATCAGATATAGAATTTTGTTTAAATTCATTATAAACTACATATCCCATACATTGCATTAACTTAATTCCATATCCATTCAAGCTAGAATACACATTGGAAATAGTCACATTTGATTTGTCTTTTAATTTAATTCCATTATTACAATTTACGGTTATACATTTTTCAATATTTCCACCTAGAGTTAAATAAAAATAAATACCAGCATATTCTTCTGAATCAAATCTGCTAGTAATTACTTTAGTGATATATGCTTCTTCAACATCTACAACTTCATAACCACAACGCCCATTCTGAAAAATGCTGTTTTGTACACTCACATTATTAACTTTGTTCAGCAAGCAAAAATTCCCCCAATCCCACTTCCCCCACTCAATCAAATCATCTTCAACTGATGCTACCTGTGATAATTCCATTTGATGATAATATTGCAGTGAATCTTGCATGGTCAATTCTTCTCCAAATCCATCATTTGATGTAATCCAAAACATATCGTTTTCTTCACCCTGAGCAAATAGTATACCGTAAATCGTAAGATCAGCGCTAGGATTAATTCGGATAACTGCACCCGGATGAATAATTAGAGAAGATATGTTCGGTCGAAAGACTGTGTTATCATCAATAATGAGATGATGACCAGTTTCTACTGTAACACTACCTTGAATATCACCTGAGATGTGAATTTCTTCATAGAGATTAATTTGTTGCCATAGGTCATTATCACCCTTGGAGATATCAACATTATACAAATATTTAAATCCCCAACCGTCTTTTATCGCAACTAAATTATATTTACCTGTAGAGATTTTTTTTAATTCAAAACTTCCATCAGCTTCTGTTTCAGTGTATTTTACTGGTGATTGGAATCGATGATCGAATTCTGTATGCTGGTTGATATGAACTCCAATTTGTGGATATTCTTGATTAATAGATACAATGTCTGGATCAAGTGCTGCAAGGTCATAAAGCGCAATAGTAATTCCTGAATGATCGCTCTCACCTTCAAGATTTATAATACCATTTAGAGAGCCTTTGGATGTTTCAGTTGAGGGAGTACATGAGACAAGAATAAAAATAATCACTGTGAAAAGATAAAAGAGAAAAGGGAAATGGAATTTATTTCTAGTTATTTTCATATTTTTTTCCTTAAACTATTTATTAGATTAATCAATTTACCTTTTATGTATTTAATTTGAATTTTGAGAGTGTCATCATTTATATATCCAAGATTTTTTGATATCAATAATTGTGTTTCAACTTCTGCTACTGAACCAAGTGAAATATAAAGAAATTGTATGTACTCTTTTGTAGATCTTCTTGCTGAACCTTCGGCAATATTTGAAGGGATCGAAACAGATGCTCTTCTTATCTGATTTGTTAAACCATATAATTCGAATTTAGGAAAGTTTCCCGCTACTTTGTATATATCCGTTACAAAATCAATTGCCATTTGCCAGACTTGCAAATCTTCATGACTTTTCGCATTTCCCATTTCACTTCTCACTTGTTTTCCTGAATTTCCTTCAATAGCTCTTCAAGAAAAACCGGTTTGGTTCCAATTTTCCCAACTTTAATTCCTGCTGCCCGGTTTGCTAATTCAGCAGCATCTATCAACGATGCTCCGGAACTAATCGCTAATGACATTGTTGCCGCCACTGTATCACCAGCACCAGAAACATCATAAACTTCTCTGGCAACAGTCGGGATATGCGTAAAGGTTAAGTTTTGAGTCTTGAGTTGTGAGTTGTGAGTTGAATTAAATAATGTTTTTTTTTCACTTATACCTTTTACCTTATCCCTTTTATCTTTCTCAAACACATACATTCCCTCAGCACCAGCTGTAATAATTATATCAGAATTAAATTTATTAACCAGTTTTTCACCAGAGTTAATAAAATCCATTTTAGTCTCAATAATCATTCCGCTCATCTCTTGAGCTTCTTTTTTGTTTGGAGTTATCAAAGTTGAACCAGCATACCATTCTTGATGTTTTGGCTTGGGATCAATAATTATTGGAATCTTATTATTTTTTGAGTATGTAATTAATTGCGACATAAGTTGTTTTGTAATTGTACCTTTGGCATAATCGGAAATTAAAATTGCTGAAAGATCTTTTACTTCCTTTAGTTTATTAATAAATTTTGTCTCCTGGTGTAATTCCAGATAGTTCGTATTATCATGATCAATTCTAAGCAATTGCTGATTAAGTCCAATAACTCGTGTTTTCAAAGTAGTTGTTTTGTTTTGATCAATTACAATTCCAGAAGTTGTTATATTCATCTCTTCTATCTTGTGCAGGAGAACATCCTTGCTCCGGTCATTCCCAACTATACCAAACAATAACGCATTTCCACCTAATGTAGAAATATTTGCAGCTACATTCGCGGCACCACCAGGTACAATTTTCTCCTTTAAAACTCGTACAATAGGAACTGGAGCTTCCGGAGATATCCGATTTACTTCACCATAGATGTACTTATCAAGGATTAAATCACCAAAAACTGCAATTTTCTGATCCTTAAATTTCTTTATTATTTCTTTCATATTTTATAATTTAGCTAGCTTATCAGTTTTTAAGTATCGTATTTGCACTCGCTTTGATGACACTCAGCCCTAGGTTCTACTTCATCAGTTAATCTAAGATACAGCTTCGCCCCGTAACTTGCATAACAAGTTTTTTGAATTTTGTTAAAAATCAATATGTTGAATATTACGTCAATATATTATTTAAGCATGTTTGTATAAGTTTCTATTAAGTTATTATCCTTTAACTTATTACCATAAAACAATCTATGCAAATTAAATAAAATATTACTATTAAACCTCATGATCTGCAACATCATAAAACTATCTTATTAACTGTTTTTCCAGATTAGGAATTCATGTCAATCCTTTTATAATCTTATCCTTTAGCATTATTCAGATAGAATTACATGACAGAAA
>CAZSOM010000006.1:16071-19174 GCA_964608295.1 uncultured Candidatus Cloacimonadota bacterium | reverse complement strand
AAACATTTGTTCGCGTGAGCGTTCCTAAAGAAGCAGTTAATAAAAATCTTATGAACCAGATCAAAAACGAAGAAGCTTTATACAATCAATTTAAAGCTTCTCAAGCTTTTGGTGAACTGGAAAAAGAGATGGATAATTACGACAAATAGTAATTGTTAGAATTAAAAAAAAGCGTTCGAATATTCGGACGCTTTTTTTGAGTTAATATTAATTTCGTTATTCAATTTCAAATTATTTGATTATAATTATCATAACTAAACTGTTTTACATATTAAACTTTAGCTGAATAAGAACAAAGTAAATTTATATTGGAGTAAAGATGAAAAAAAGATTATTTGTAATTATGCTAATTGGAATTTTTTTTACACAACTATTTTGTAACCTCCCAATAGAAGTACCAAATGATTATCCAACAATTCAACAAGCAATTGACCATGCTTTAACTTTAAACGGTTCAGTTACTATTGAAGTAGAAGGTGATACATATAATGAAAATTTAGAAGTTAATCTGAATTATTCTGGTTTATCAGATTTAATATTTATTGGAATTGATGGTGCAGATGAATGCATAATTGATGGTATAAATGAGTATAGTGTTATTAAATTAATTAATGAAAATCCACCTGATAAATTCATTAAAATCTCAGGATTTACAATAAGAAATAGTAATGGTATAGCTAAATACGGCATAAACGCACGTGCAGATTATTCCTACCAACGTCACTTAAATGTTGAATTTACAGATAATATAATTCAGAATTTTAGTCATAGTATTAACTTACTAAATATAAATGATGCTTTAGTTAAGAACAATGAAATAATCAATGATTCTCAAATTGAAAACTCAAATGGCATTTCTGCATATTTAATTAATATTGTAATAATTGATGGAAATTTTATATCTAATAACGAAGACGGCATATGGATAGATTCTTCAAATGGAGAACTATTGAATAATAAAATTGAGGTTAACTTCAATGGTGGTGCAGTTGGAATAGATGTTGTTGTATATTGTGATGTAGATATTATTAACAATCTATTGCTAATTTCTTCTGAAGAAACGAGTTATGGTATAAAAGCTGCTTCAGAAAGTAATGTAACTATTATTAACAACACAACAATAGGATTAGATCAAGTTGATAACGCTACTGGTTATAAATGTCAAAATTTGGTTACTACTGAAAAATTTGTTAATAATATTATGTGGAATTTGGAAACAAATATCTCTGCTTATACTCCTGATTTTGAAGTGAATTATTGTTGTTATAATGGAACTATTCCATCGGAATGTGAACCTGAGCCATTAGAAAATCATAATGTTATTAATATTAATCCAGATTTAACTACAGATTATCACCTATCCGAAGACAGTATATTGTTGATTGATGGTGGAGATCCTAATACAGATGGAGATGGTGATGATTGGGAGATTGATGAAGATGATCAAGATATTGATGGTTCACGAAAAGATATGGGCTGTTATCCCTATCTCCACGATTACGATACAAAACACTTCTCACCAGGCTGGCAATGGGTATCTTTTCCAATTCTAAATGCACCAGATACTTATTTATCACCTCCCAATCCTTCCATTTCCCCAATTAATGATCAACTCTACCAGCAGGCTTATTATGAAGATGGTGCTGGTGGATTGTTGCAGGGTGAAGACGGATCAATAGGAACTATTGATGGATTTAATGAAATCTTGGGGAAAAGATACGGAACATCTATGTTTATTAATCCAGTTGTAAATAATTTTTTGCTAGGTGATGTTTATTTCAACAATATGCTTTTCCGACATGAAGGATACAAAGTTGAAGTTGGAAGTAATGCTTTACAAACAACATTGGTTGTAGGTGAAGAAGAAAGTGCCGAAAGACTGCCAGCTGATCATGTAATTGCAGGATCGATGACTCCCAGTGAATATCACTGGCTGGGATTCTGGATACCACGAACTCAGAACATGATCGAATCTTTTGGTGATTTTTGGCAATCTGTAGCAAGCGTAGGTTCTGAAAATTGGTACTATTCTCCATTAAATCACCAAAGAGGTGGTGATCCTACATATGAATGTGCAATATATGCAGATAATCTGACTTTGGAGTATGGGAAAACATATCTGGTCTTGTTCAATGAAGAAATAGAAAATTTCTTCTGGACTGATACTGGTCAACCAGTCGAGAAAAAGAAAAAAACCAAAACAGTAATCTTTGAATATACAGAAAAAGCAGATTATGAAGCCATAGATGTTTTTAATATTCCATCTAATGTGACTGAAATTGGAGTTTTTAAAGATAGGGTATGTATAGGTGCGGTTGTAGTTGAGGATACCTGTGCTCAAATCCTTGTCTATTCTGATAATGCTAATCGAGAACCAATTCCTTTCACATTTGAGTTTGCAGCCGGTAGAGGAATATCAACTCCTGTTAAGAATTATCAAGTTTTCAATATGCAGACGGGAAAATATGAATCCAAGTCAGTTTTTTCCGGCAATCAAGAGTATTCAATCATAAGATTTGGAAGTGAAGAAGAGATGGAAGATGATATTCTTTCAATTCCTCAGCTTCATGGTAATTATCCTAATCCATTCAATCCGACTACAACAATTTCCTTCTCATTGCCCGCAGAGCAAAAGATAGAGCTTACGGTTTATAACATCAAAGGACAGAAAGTGAAACAACTTGTCAGCGGTAAACTACCAACAGGAGAGCATTCAATTGTTTGGGAAGGAAAAGATACAAATGGTAAATCAGTTAGTACAGGTATCTATTTCTATAAATTGAAAGCCGGGAAAAAAGAAATTAGCAGGAAAATGCTATTGCTGAAATAATTATGAATTACCTTGCGGATGGTTTGGATCTGACAGAGTCAGATCGACCTCCGCAATGGTACATCGGCTTGAGTAACAAACAATGTTGGAATTTTCTTGTTTGTCTAATGGGTTATAAAAACCAACCATTCGCAAGGCTTTCAGCCATTGCGAAGGTTACTTCCCGTTTCCACAGGAATGACAATGTAATCCCCTTTCATAAGGGGGAACTAAAGGGGATTTTGTGAAATTTAAGTTATTTATTCTTTTAGTGCTGATTAGCGTTTGTTCGTT
>CAZSOM010000006.1:0-16061 GCA_964608295.1 uncultured Candidatus Cloacimonadota bacterium | reverse complement strand
TTACCTACCACATCAAACAAGACGGCACAGGCAACTTCACTACCATTCAGGAAGGGATAAATGCGTCAGCAGATTCAGATACAGTTCTTGTATATTCTGGAACATATTTTGAATACATTAATTACAACAATAAGAACATCACAGTTGCCAGCCTTTACTTAACAACAGGAAATGAACAATACATCTCTCAAACCATCATCGATGGCAGTAATACAAACCGTTGTGTAAGAATAGAGGATTGCGAAGATATAGCCTTGATCGGCTTCACAATTCAAAATGGTTATGCAGTAGGTGGATCATCTTCCGGTTGGGGTGGTGGTCTGCTAATCATGGATGTTGAGAATGGTCTTCTTAGTAATTGTCAGTTCACAAGTAACACAGCAACTTCTGGTGGTGCAATTCTTGTTTATGCCACAAATCTAATTCTAAAATCAAACACTATTTCCTATAATCGCGGAATCAGTCAGGGAGGTGGACTTATTATTTTGGATACTGATACGACTGTTGAGTTTGATCCAATAGAATTAAATAATATCTATTTGAATTATGCCAGCTCTGGATCAGATATATACATATCATCTAATGATTTTTATGAAGTAGTATTAGATACATTTACTGTAGCCGAATTTGAAAATTTCTTTATTGCTCCGGTTAAATGTGAAGCAAGTTTATCTGCTCAGAATCATGTTATCGAGCAAATTGACCAAGATCTGTACGTAGCTCCGGATGGCAACGATGAGAATAATGGCTTAACTGCAGAAAATCCTTTACAGACAATAGCTTGGGCACAAATGCTAATCAAAAGAAATGATGAAAATCCACATACGGTACATCTGAGCCCAGGAACATATTCACCTTCTTTGAACAACCAGAAATTTCCTATAGGGATAAAGCAAGGTGTAACCTATCTTGGATCAACTCCCGAAAATACTATTTTAGATGGTGAAGACCAATTTACAATATTTGAATACACTTGTGTATTAAATAATCTGCTACCGAAATTAATTGTTAGGAATATGAAATTCATAAATGCTACAGATTACGATGAAAACTATGGAGCTATTTATTGTCTAAAAACGGATATAGAGTTGGAGAATGTAACTATTGAAAACTGTTACGGTGATTTTGCCAGTGCATTACTTTGCCGTGATGGTATATACAATTTTAATAACGTTCAGATTTTGGATAATAATGGTGGTGATGCAGTTTTAATAAGTTGTATTCCTACAACGGAAAATCCAGAACCAATAATGACTGTACATATGGAAAATTCTTTCATTCAAAATAATGATCCTGGTCAAGGACCAACTGCTGGAAATGGTGGCAGTTTAAAAATCAGTGGTCATCTCAATATCCCAGGAGATTATTATACATCATTAATAAATTGTGATATAAGTTCTAACTACAGTAATTTTATTAATGCAGGTGTTGCGGGTACAACTGGTTTATATGCAAGCAATAATATTACTGCGGATATTGTAAACTGCACATTTGGTGATAATACAGTTATCGACACTTCGGGTTGCGTGATCACTGGTAGTACAGCAACAGAAATCAACATATATAACAGTATTATCTATGGTAATGTAGGACATTCCTGCAATTTGTGGTTTGAAACAGAAATAAATGTTTATAATTCATTATTGCAAGGTGGTTCAGACAATGTTGGTTTTTACTATCCTGTAAATGCTTCTTTCAACTGGATGGAGGGAAACTTGGATGAAGACCCACTCTGGACAGGAACAGGAGATTTTCCTTATTATCTACAAACTGGTTCTCCCTGCATTGATACTGGAACATTGGATCTGCCAGCAGGAATTGAATTACCGGAATTTGATCTTGCGGGTAATACAAGAATATATGGTGAAACTATTGATATGGGAGCTTATGAGTTTCAAGGTGATCCACAATCAAATGATGAAAATGAAATAGTAATTCCTGAAATAACACAAATCTCAAATTATCCTAATCCTTTCAATCCTTCTACAACCATTAAACTTGATCTGGCAGAATCTGGTAAAATTGAATTGGCAATTTACAATATAAAAGGACAAAAAGTAAAAACCTTAATTGATGCCTATTCAGCCAAAGGACATTTTGAGATCATCTGGCGAGGAGTGGATGATAACGGAAAGAATGTTAGCAGTGGTCAGTACTTCGTTAAATTGAAACAGAATGGAGAAGAGACAGCGAGAAAAATGTTACTTTTAAAATAGTAAATATAATAAAAAATCTTTCTCAAAATAGGAGCCTTGAGTCACGCCAATTCCAATTTATCCCTTTCCATAATCTCATAAAATTCTGGTGCTTTATCTTTTGAGACATTTCGCAAGGGAACATTAGTGATTTTTATCTTATTAAAATATCCGTAAAGTTCGTATTCAATTATGTCATTTTCAGAGATCATTGAACTTGCTTTAGCAATTTTTCCGTTGATCTTCACCAGGTTTTTATCACAGGCTTTTTTAGCAATACTTCTGGTTTTAACTAAACACAATTTATTCAATAATTTATCAACACGCATAAAATCTCCTTTAAAGGCATTTGTTGTTCTTCCCTCTTTTGTTAAAGTGAGGGGTTGGGGGTGAGTTCCCTATTTTATCTTCAGATCTTTGAAATATTCTGATTCCCTGATTCCTGTGTAACTGAACAGAGCAAAACCATTATATTTTTTCTTTTTAACGAGTTTAATCTTTTCATTGATCTTATAAGCTGGATATTTATAAGCAGTACTCCAGCAGCGCAAACCCACCACAATTTTTTTATCAAGTTCATAGTTGGAAAGAAAGTTCAGATGTTTTTCTATAGTAGATGTTGAAGTGGAATATTCCATTAAGTAAGCTTGATCCAGGTAACCTTCCTGCAGCCATTTGATCCAGTTTTGCGAATATCTTTCTGCTTCATCCAGGTTGGAAATAACTGCTGCCGTAACTTGGGTATCAGGAGAGATTTTTTTTATGCTAGAATAAAGGTCTTTCATGAAATTAGTAACTTGGTCTTCCTTCCATTGCCTCCAGGCATCAGCATCCTGAAATTTTACATCTTTTCTATATGCTTCCATAGCCAGCTTGGCAAATCCGTAGTTGGAATCGGGATAACGGATATAATCAAGGTGAATTCCATCAAGTGGATAGTTTGAGACTAGATCAAGAATAACGTTTCTTGTATATTCTTGAACTTCTGGGATGCCAGGATCAAGATTGGCGCCCATGTAAGTTTCATGATCCATTTTCTCTTGAGAAAAATCGCAGGTTACCCATTCCGGTTTTGTGAAATACACATGCTCTGGATGCAGATTCTCAAGCTTGTGCCCAGTAATTATAAAAGTTGTTACCCAGGCATAGATCTCTAACTTTGAATTCTTATTCTGGGATATTATATAATCTAAGGGATCGAAAAGAGAATCCTTAATTGCGAAATACTTTTTCTCATTATTTATGTAGAAATTTGAAACTTTATTTGGAGTATAAGCTGCATCTCCACGATATCTTACTTGTAGTAGAAGCTGGTTTATATTGTTATTGTTAAGATCTGTAAGGATACTATCAGCTTTACCCTGTGTTGTGATTTCCCAGATAGGTATCCAAACTGCCCGTGTTTTAGCAAGTATTGCCATGTGGATTAATAAGGTTAAAATAATTATTACTTTTTTCATTTAAATTTCTTTTTTAGTAATTGTAATATTTTTTTGCTTTTCAACAATCTCAGCCAAACATTTACCATCAGATAAGATCAATTGCAGTTTATCGGAAAGTTTAATATCTTCAATTGAATTTAAAATCTTTTTTTCTTTTCGAATCAGACTGTAACCACGTTTTAACGCTTCTTGAGGAGAGAGTTCTTTAAGTTCATTAAATAAAATATCCAATTTGTTTCGTTCTTTTGATAATGTATTTTGTGCTGTGAGGTTTAAATTAGTTACCGCTTTATCCAATTTAATTTGGAGTTCTCTGATAATATTCAGTGGATGCTGCCTGATCAGATCATTTTCCAGTTCCTGGATTTCCAGTTTTTTGGAAGTGAAATAGTGTTGAGTTGTATATTTCAGATTATTGAATAAATTACTAATTCTATCAGTAAGCTCTTTTCTGTCCGGCACTGCAAGTTCTGCAGCAGCAGAAGGAGTTGGAGCTCTCAGGTCAGCAACAAAATCAGCTATTGTGAAATCAATTTCATGACCAACTGCAGAGATGACTGGAATTTCCGATGCAAAGATCTTCCTGGCAAGGGCCTCATTATTAAAACAGAAAAGGTCTTCTTGTGAACCACCTCCACGACCAACAATTAGCACATCAACAGGGAATTCAGAATTGAAATATTCAATTCCCTTGATAATTTCTTTTGCAGCGTTTTCTCCCTGCACAGTGGCAGGATAAAGATAGATTTTTGTGGGGAAACGACGTGTGATAACATTGCGGATATCCTCAACAGCAGCTCCGGTTGAAGAAGTGATGATGCCGACAGAATCAGGAAATTCAGGAATTGGTTTTTTGTGAATACTTTTAAATAAGCCTTCTTCGGTTAATTTATTTTTTAGTTCATCAAAAGCAAGTTGTAATTCCCCAATCCCGGATTGAAGCATTCTGTTTACGTTCAATTGGTAATTCCCACCTTTTTCATAAACCGATATTTTTCCTAAGCAGATAACTTTATCACCGGCTTTAGGTTGAAACTTCAGGGAAAGATTTGCAGCTTTGAAGTATACGCATCGCAAAGTACTTTTTTCATCCTTCAAAGAGAAATAGATGTGACCAGAACGATGGTGTGTGTAATTGGCAATTTCACCTTCCACAAACAGGTTTGGAATACTGTCTTCCACAACATTACGGATATGACGATTTACTTCTGATACAGTGAAGACATTATCTTTATCAACTTTCATAGATAGGTATCTTCCTAATATTTTCCAACCGGAGAAAGATATACAGAAAATTCATTTTCTCCATCCACTCCAATGATCTTATCAACTTTTTCCTGATCATAAGCCGCTATGGCACATGTACCAGCTCCAATTCCTTCACAGGCTAAGTAGAGATTTTGACAGACATGACCTGCATCTAACAGCATTGTTTTATGCGAAGCAATATTATATCTCCACTCACCACGATATGCCTGGCAACTCCAAATAAAAATAACTGCTGCATTTCCTGTAAACATTTGTCCCAGAGTTGCTTCAATAATTCTATCTTTTGCATCAATCAATTCTTCTTCAAAAAGTAATTTATGTTCAACAGCAAGATATCGATATAATCCCGGTTTCAATCCAGTTACATTATGCATTAAAAGATATGTTTCAAACGGGTGACGTGCACCAGCAGAAGGAACAGTACGAAACGTTGCATAAGGTTTGTTATCCTTTTCAAAAACGCTTTTAACACCTTGAGTTGCCCAAAGCAGAAATGAAAGTTCTTTAAGTGTTATTGGCTCATCACTATATTTGCGATGACTTTTTCTATTTTCAATGTTTTTAACTAAATTATCATTCCCAATTTGTATATTTTTTATAGAAATTAAATCTATTGTTTTCCTTGTTTCATCAAATGCTTTTTCCAAAGGTGGTTGCGGTAGATCCTTCCTTTGATCTGAAACAATGTTTTTCATTTGTTCGAAATTAGATTTCATAAAATTACGATGATTATCTATTTCATTCATATCTTCTCCTCAATTCACGAATCATAGAAAATTTAGGATAACTTTTTTTGTCAAGACATCACAGAAAAATGTAGCTTGACGATATTCAATTCAATAAAGAGATTACCAAAAACAAATAAGGAGTATCAAATATGAAAAAATTGATAGTGGTTTTAATGTTACTTTTAGCTTACTTTTTACAAGCTCAAATTCCTGAGATTACATTTTGGAGTAATATCAGAAATAGTTCCTATACCCAGGATGATCAAATTCATATACGTTGTGAAACAATAGATCTGCCTGGTTTAGAAACAGAAATGTCTTATTCAACTGCCACAGGTTCGGAAAATATTGAAATGACCAATCTCAGTGGTTTAACCTATGAAGCAGTAATACCGGCATTAACATCAGAAACACAATATTGCAGATTCAAAACAGAAACTGATACTCTGGTTGGAATGATGCCGGCATATCAGCAAAGTGATGTATTTCCATCTGAAAATGAACTTGGTTTTATTGGTGCCGATCCCACTGGAGATAACCTTGATCCTGACTCGCCAAATCTGGATATAACCGGTAATTATTTTGGTTATTCCGACACAAGATTTTACGCCGGATTTACTAATGAAACTGGAGAGTTCCCTTTAGATGTCGGTGGTTTATTCCCCATAACCTATTATTTTTATGTAACTACTATCATCAATCCTGAAACAGTACTTATCGACTCAGCTGTTTTTGCAATGATTTATTGTAATATTCCAGTATTTATGAGTTCGGGTTTATATAAGATAAACGGAACTGAATTTAGTTTAGAAACATTTGATCTCATTGGTGATATTGAAGCAGAAACTGTTGATGGACATCTGCAAATAGCATGTGACATTGAAACTTTAACCAATGATGAGGATTTTGGTGAGTGGCCAAGTATCACAAAATCTCTTGGTGTGGAGATGCTTACGGCAAGTTACACGCTACCCACAGAATTTCTTTTGGCTGATCTAGGGAAGCTTTCACTACAATTTATTGATCAGTACGAGATTGAACCATTTACAAATGTTTTACCTGAGCTTAATGATTTGAATGGAACAAATGCTGGCTTGTTTACCTGTTCTTATTCAGATGAGAATGGACATTTTCCAATTATAGCCGAAGTTGATGTTGACGGAATAGTTTTTCAGCTTAATCCGCTGGGTTTTGATTATTCCGGTGACGTGATCTTTGAATGTGTAACTTCAGCTTCAGGCTGGGATGAAGCAATCTTCCGGTTTAGTGATGATAATATAGAATTTGTAGAAGAAACGATTATCAATAACACAAGCAGCGAAGAACAATTGCCAATTGTGAATTGTAAATTACAAAATTATCCGAATCCTTTCAATCCAACAACAACTATTTCGTTCAGTTTATCATCAGAAAATACTGAGAATGCAAAATTGGAAATCTACAATCTTAAAGGTCAAAAAGTTAAACATTATTTAATATCCAATAATCAATCTTCAATTACCTGGAACGGAGCCGATGAGAATAAGCAAACGGTCAGTTCAGGTTTGTATTTCTATAGAATAACAGTAGACGGAAAAACTGTTGCAAATAAAAAGATGATTCTGTTGAAATAGCAAAAAAACTGGGAGATAATGAAATAGATGTTTATAGATTATTCACGAATTAAGGTTGAATCAGGTTGTGGTGGAAGTGGATGTGTTAGCTTTCGTAGAGAAAAATTCGTTGCCAAAGGTGGACCGGATGGTGGTGATGGTGGCAAAGGTGGAGATATTATTGCTGTAGGTAATGAAAATTTCAACACACTTATTGCTTATCGGTACAATAAATTATTCAAATCTGAGAGAGGACAGCACGGACAAGGTAGCGATAAAACCGGAGCTTGCGGTGAACATAAATTATTAGATCTGCCATTAGGAACTGAGATATTTGATATTACGGATGGGACACGTGAGAAGATAGGGGAAGTATTGAGTCATGGGCAGCAGATCTTCCTTGCCAAAGGCGGAAATGGTGGCAGAGGGAATGCCAGGTTCAAAAGTGCGACAAACAAAGCTCCCAGGTACGCCAAACCTGGTGGTGACGGTCAGATCCGTGAACTGGAACTTGTTCTTAAATTAATGGCGGATGTTGGTTTAGTTGGTTTTCCAAACGCAGGAAAGTCGACACTATTAAGTAAGGTTTCATCTGCTCATCCCAAAGTTGCAGATTATGAATTTACAACTTTAGCTCCATCTTTAGGTGTCGTTCAAGTTAGTGATTTTGAATCTTTTGTTATGGCTGATATTCCAGGGATCATTGAAGGAGCACATGACGGAAAAGGTTTAGGCGATCAGTTCTTAAAGCATATTCAAAGAACAAAGATCCTGTTATTCCTTATTGATATCGATTCAGCCGATCCATTTAACGATTATCAAGTACTGAAAAAAGAATTGCATCTTTATGATCCGTATTTAGATACAAAACCACACCTTATTGCATTGAGCAAAATGGATACAATTCCTGACGCAGAAAAGGACGACTTCTACAAATTATTAAAAAATGAATTTGAAACTAAGCTACACGAAAACATCATTTCAATTTCTTCAATATCCGGAGAAAACCTACGAAACCTGAAAATACAATTACACCAGATACTGGCAAAATTGGATAAAGAATAATTTAATAAAATGAAAATTCTGATTGTTCCTGATTCGTTTAAGGGCAGTCTATCTTCACGTCAAGTCGCAAATGCAATTGCAGAAGGAATACAAGATCTTGAAGTTGAGATTGAAAAGATTCCAATGGCAGATGGAGGAGAAGGAACTGTTGACTGCCTGATCTCTGCTTATAATGGAAATTTAATGAAAGATTTTGTTACTGATCCTATAGGCAGGAAAATCCAGGTAGAATTTGGCATCTTGAAAGATAACAAAACAGCTATCATTGAAATGGCATCAGCTTCCGGATTATTCCTAATTCCCAAAGGGGAAAGAAATCCACTTTATACAACTACTTATGGAACAGGTAAATTGATCCGAAAAGTAATTGAAAGGGGATTTACAAAGATAATTCTGGGCTTGGGAGGAAGTGCAACAACAGATTGCGGAGCTGGCGCCTTGCAAGCTTTAGGAGTTATACTTTTAGATGAAAAGGGACATAATATTAGATTTGGTGGACTTCATTTGAAAGATGTAGCAAGTATTGATACTTCCACACTGCGTAGACTTGAGAATATTGAAATGACTTTTTTGTACGATGTTTCCAATAAATTACTTGGTTACAATGGAGCTGCCAGAGTTTATAGTCAGCAAAAAGGCGCTTCAGTAGATGAAGCAACAATATTAGAAAATAATTTGGGGCATTTTTCTGAAATTATAAGAAGAGATACGGGAAAAAATATCACAGAATTTGCTGGAAGCGGAGCAGCAGGCGGATTAGCTGCTGGACTCTCTCTCTTATTTAAATCTCATTATATTTCAGGAAGTGAATTTATGATAACTGCCACAAACTTGGAAACGAAAATTCAAAAAGCAGATTTTATTATTACGGGTGAAGGTGAGTTAAATTCCCAAACAAAATTTGGTAAGCTTCCATATAAAATAGCTGAGATCGCAGGAAAATTTAATAAACCGGTTATTGGCTTGTTTGGTAACGTGACTCAAAATGCCAGAGAAGAATACAAACTTAAATTTCATAAAGTATCATCATTGCTCGAACAGGGAATTTCTCAGGAAAAGGCAATGCAAAATGCACATTTCATGTTGGTTGAAAAAGTGAAAGAAGTATTTAAAGAAATTAAATTGAATTAAATATTCGGAGAGAAAATGAAATTAAAAATATTTGTAACCAGAAAGCTACCTGATCTTGTAATGAAAAGATTAAATGATCACTTTATAGTAAATGTAAATCCTGAAGACAGGGCACTTTCCAAAGAAGAAATAATAATGGGAACAGCAGAAAATGATCTACTTCTGTGTTTACTTTCAGATACTATTGATGCTGATGTTATTAATGCTAATCCAAACTTGAAAGGAATTGTAAACTATGCAGTAGGTTTTAATAATATTGATGTGGAATGTGCTACAAAACTGAATATTCCCATAACCAATACACCTGGAGTTCTAACAGAAACAACTGCAGACATGGCTTGGGCACTTATGTTTAGTACGGCTCGTAGAATTGTAGAATCTGATAAGTTTACACGTGCAAACAAATTCAAGGGCTGGGCACCGGAGTTATTTTTAGGCGTGGATATTTATGGAAAAACTCTTGGCATAATTGGTGCCGGAAGAATTGGAATTGCAACTGCTAAGCGTGCCTTGGGATTCAATATGAAGATTCTTTATTCAGACAATAATTCATCAATCGAGAAAACTATCAAGGCAGAGAAAGTTGGTCTTGAAAAGCTGCTCAGAGAATCTGATTTTATCTCACTGCATGTTCCTTTGCGACCAGAAACGAAACACTTGATCGGTGAGAAAGAGTTGAAGATGATGAAAAAGACTGCCGTTCTCATCAATACTTCTAGAGGTGCAGTGGTTGACGAAAAGATATTACTAAAAGCTCTGCAGGAAAAATGGATTGCAGGTGCAGGCTTGGATGTATATGAAAATGAACCAGAGTTGGAAGAAGGTCTGGCAGATTGTGATAATGCTGTTTTAGCTTCGCATATAGCCAGTGCATCAATAGAAACCAGAACTAATATGGGCTTGATTGCAGTAGAAAATGCTATAGCAATCCAGCAGGGCAAAGTACCACCTCAGATCGTGAATAGAAAAATTTATGAATAATGATCTGGAAAGAATAAAAGCTTGGCTTACTCTTCTCTCTGCTCCTGAGATTGGACATGCAACTGCTATAAGACTTGTTAAAGTTGTTGGAGAACCAATTGATTTCATCAATGAGCCATTAGAACTAACAGAAATCGATTTTATTTCTGAATTGGCAAAAGAACATCTAACGAATAATCTTGAACCGGAAAATTGGCAAAATGTTTGTGATCTAATTGAACAATATAGTATCAAATTTGTTTCTATTCTAGATGATAACTATCCCGAACCACTAAAGAATATCTTTGATCCACCTCCTTTTCTATTTTATCGAGGTGAGATTAAAAAAGATGATTTCCGCCGTGCGCTGGCCGTGGTAGGTACCAGAAAAGCAAGTAATTACGGCAAATTAATGACGAAAAAGATAGTACAGGAACTTGCCAGATCTGGTTTTACAATCGTGAGTGGATTAGCTTACGGAATAGATACAATCTCACATTTGGCAGCTCTTGATAGTGGATCCAGAACCTATGCTGTAATGGGGACGGGAGTTGATCAAATCTATCCTTCCCGGAATAGAGAATTAGCTGAGCGAATCCTGGGAAATGGTATTCTTATTTCCGAATTTATTCCTGGCAGTAAAGCTGAAAAATGGAATTTTCCTACCAGGAACAGAATAATCAGCGGTCTTGCATTGGGCAGTTTGATAATTGAGGGAAATAAGAAAAGCGGTGCATTACTCACTGCAAAATTTGCTATGGATCAAAACAGAGATGTGTTTGCTTTACCTGGAGATATTAACAGATCACAAGCTGAGGGTCCTAATTACTTAATTAAATTGGGTGCAAAAATAGTAACGAATGCATCTGACATTCTGGAAGAATATGAATTAGTAATGGATTCACAAAATAAACCGTTTCCAAAATTGAATGAGAAAGAAGAGATAGTATATCAAATTTTATTAAACAATAAACCTGAAATCCATTTTGATAAGTTGATAGTTTTAACAGGATTCACAGTTGGAGAAATTTCTACAATTTTACTTTCACTTGAATTAAGGAATGTGGTGAAAAAGGTACCTGGAAATAAGATAGTTCCGTTGTATTAAAAAATCAGTGTACACCTGCAGTATACACTGATTTGCATGATATCATACTCAATTAATTCCTAATCTTCTTATTTGTCTTTTCATTATGTTTATTAATGTGGATATATCGATGATTAATTGATTCAGCAAATTTATAGATAACATGTTTTAAATCAGAATTTTTCCAGGTTTCATTAAAAGCAGTATTTCTAATTAGTCTTTTACTAAGTGTAAATAAGTCTTCATTCTCAGAATCAAACTTTATGTCGTCAGCATCTAAATCAACTTGCTTCTCTTTGTAAACTTCATTTAGAAAATTTATGACCGTAAAGGCAAAGTGGTGTTTAAGGTCAGCAATATTTTCGGCATTATTAATTTTGTCTCTAACCTTACGAGCATATTCGTTTCCCAACGTACTAAATGAAATTTGATTTTCCATAACTACTCCTTGATTTTTTATTGTATTGTGTGTAAATTGTAATTTTTATTCTCATTAAACTCATGAGATATTTTTTAGTATTTGCTGATTTTATGTCAACAAATGATTTGGATTTTAAGGGCATAATTATTTCAATATTTATGCATGTTGAGTATTGAACATACTCTACTTGACATGATAGCATGAAAATTGTTTTTTTCTTAAGTAAGAGGTAAATATGAAAAAAAGAAAAACTAAAATAATAAGAAATTATTTAATGCATCCTGCTGGATCTGTACTCATTGAAACGGGTAATACGAAAGTAATTTGTACCGCAACTGTGGAAAAAGGAATTCCTTCCTTTCTTAGAGATGCAGAACCGCCGCAAGGATGGCTAACAGCAGAGTACAGCATGCTGCCAGGTGCTCCAAATTCCCGATTTAGAAGAGAAAATAAAGGAATTAAAGGTAGAACAGCTGAAATTCAAAGATTGATCGGGCGTTCATTACGTGCAGTTGTGGATCTCACAAAATTCCCGGGCTACCAGATCACAATAGATTGTGATGTGATCCAGGCAGATGGTGGAACCAGGACTGCATCTGTAACAGGAGCTTGTGTTGCTCTGTATGATGCTTTCAGCAAGATGAAAGAAAGTAACCAATTAAAAGAAGATCCGTTAAAAGAGTGGGTAGCAGCTATTAGTGTGGGAATTGTGAGTGGGAAACCGGTTGTAGATCTTTGCTATGAGGAAGATTCAAATGCAGATGTGGACATGAATGTAGTGATGACAGAAAGTGGGAAATTTATTGAAATCCAGGGGACAGCGGAAGTAGAACCATTTGATGATAAAGAACTTGCAATAATGTTGAAAGAGGCAAAAATCGCGATAATAGAATTGATAAAATTCCAGAAAAAAATTGTCAGTATTGATTAGAACTACCTGCTTTTGCTTGACATTAAATTGCTGAAAATGGAGAAAGTTCTTCTAATAAATTTGTATAGGATAAAGGATGTCTAGAAAGAAAGAAAAAAAAATTAAACGTAAAAAAAATATATTTCAGGACTATTTAGAAGCAATTCTATTTGCTTTTGTTGTTGCAATGCTCATCAGGAATTACACGATTCAAAACTTCAAGATCCCGTCATCTTCAATGGAAAAAACACTGCTTATCGGAGATTATCTGATTGGCAATAAGCTTAAATATTTTTTCACTGATCCGGAGCAGGGAGACATAGTGATCTTCTATTATCCAGCTGATCCCGAAGAACCGGAACCACGAGAAGATTTTGCCAAAATATTAGGTCCGATCTACCTGGATAAAACAACCTGGCTGCCAAAATGGCATCAGAAAAAAAATGTTGTTAAACGTGTAATTGGAATGCCGGGTGATGAAATAGAAGTTAAGAATAAATTAGCTTACGTAAATGGCGAAGAATACAAATATGGTTCAGAACAATATATTGATAGTAGAAACATTCCGCGCAGTGAAGGCAGAATTTATTGGGATGATGAATTCATGGGAAGCCGTGATAATTTTGGCCCTGTGACTGTACCGGAGAATCAATATTTTGTGATGGGTGACAATCGTGATGTGAGTGGTGACAGCCGATATTGGGGATTTTTAGAAAGAGAAGATATTGCAGGAACTCCGGCAATAGTTACCTTCTCAGTTGGAGAAAAGCCGATCGATTCATATCGGGATTACGTTCTTAAATATCAAAGACATCTCAAAGGAAAGTCATCTGTAAGATGGGAACGTACACTCAGACTGATCAAGTGATCAAATATGTATATATTCATGTTCCTTTTTGCCTGAGAAAATGTAGTTATTGTTCTTTTTTTTCTGTTGAATTTAGTAAAGAGGCAAGTAACAGATTTGTTGATTATTTATTAAAAGAGATCAATTTATTTAAGCAAAAATATTCCATATTACCCAAAACAATTTATTTTGGTGGAGGAACTCCTTCACTATTCACAAGTGATCAGATCAATTTAATCACATCACAATTTGATATTTCTCAAACAGAAGAGATAACATTAGAATGCAACCCAATAAATATCACTACTCAATTTGCAAATGAATTAACTAAAACAGCAATAAACAGAATAAGCTTGGGTGCGCAATCTTTTATTGATGATGAATTGAAAACTTTAGGCAGACTTCATAATTCAGGTGATGTTTATGTTGCATTCAAAATATTACGGGAATTTGGTTATAAAAATATTTCTTTAGATCTGATCTATGGTCTACCGGATCAAACTAAAAAGGATGTAGAATTTTCTTTGAATGAAATTATTCAATTGGATCCAGAACACATTTCTACATATTGTTTAAGCTTGGAAAAAGATGTTCCACTATTTTCCAGAAAACCTCAGATACCAACTGACGAAGAAGTTGCTGAATTTTATTATCTAATTTGCAATAAGTTGATCTCCGCCGGATACGAGCATTATGAAATTTCCAATTTTGCCAGAAGAGGTTTTAATTCTAAACACAATTTATGTTATTGGAATGATCAATACTATCTTGGGCTCGGACCATCCGCATCTGGATATTTAAATCATAATTTGAAATCAGATTGTCATCCTGAGCGGAGTCGAAGGATAAGGAATCTTGTTCGTTACACCAATTCTGCTGATCTTGAGAATTATTATGAAAAAATAACTAAAAATAAAATCATGGATGATCAAACAATATTAAGTGAAAACGATCACGAAAAAGAATATATTTTTTTAGGGTTGCGTAAGTCAAAAGGACTAGATCTTGCAGAATTCAACAGAATATTCAAAACTGATTTTATACAAAAATACAAACTTGTAGTTCATAAATACAAGAATTTACTTGATATAAATGAAAAAGTTATAAAGCTGAAACCAGAAGCTTATTTTATCTCAAATGAGATTTTTTCTGAATTCATGTAATACAAAATAAACTCGTTGAATAGTGAACGAGACACGAGGGAAAATGAAATATTTTTTGATAATCATATTATTGAGTACGATCACATTATCTCAGGCAGAGATATTAATACCGATGGATCAAACACAAAGCAATCACCTTAAAGCTTATGGCATAGCATTTACAGCGTTAACAAAGCAGATTACTGTGAAGTGGCTGTTAAATTACCGAGGTGGTTCATATCTTATTCAGGATGATCAGGAAATAGAAAGTTTGTGTAACATTCGTGGTGTGCATTTTGAACAGATTACTTCAATAGAATATGCTACCATTTTGGCAGAGATCGAACAAAATAATATGGATGTGGTTGTTTTGGAAAAAGAACCCGAAATTGCCATATATGCTCCTCCGAATTCACAACCCTGGGATGATGCTGTAACACTTGCTCTCACTTATGCGGAGATAGAGTACGAGACAGTTTGGGACGAGGAAGTTTTAACAGGAGAATTAGATAAGTATGATTGGCTTCATCTTCATCATGAAGATTTTACAGGACAATACGGAAAATTTTATTCTAGTTTTCGCAATGCAAATTGGTATAAAGAAGATGTGCGTGCTAATGAAGAATTAGCATCAAAATTGGGTTATAATAAAGTTTGGAAACTGAAGCATGCTGTAGCAGAGAAAATAAGGAATTATGTGAAGAATGGTGGCTTTCTCTTTGCCATGTGTGCAGCAACCGATACTTATGACATAGCTCTTGCTTCTGGGAATACGGATATTTGTATGGAAGTTTTTGATGGAGATGGTATTGATCCAAATTATAAAAATAAATTAGATTTTTCACGCACCTTTGCTTTTGAGAATTTCGAATTGATCACCAATCCGTATGTTTATGAATTCTCTTCAATTGATGCAAGTGATTATGCTAAAATTCGCGGAGCAGAAGCTGATTTCTTCCAACTCTTCGATTTTTCTGCAAAATATGATCCGGTTCCAACCATGCTTACTCAATGCCATACAAATGTGATAAACGGATTCTTAGGGCAGACCACTTCATTTCATAAAAAGTATGTGAAAAAAAGTGTGATAATTCTGGGAGAGTCACCTGGATTGGATGAAGTGAAATACTTACATGGTAATTTGGGAAAAGGAACTTTTACATTTTATGGAGGTCATGATCCTGAAGATTATCAGCATAAAATTGGTGATCCTGAAACAGTTCTCGATTTACATAAAAATTCGCCTGGTTATAGGTTGATCCTGAACAATAT
>CAZSOM010000005.1:2908-21174 GCA_964608295.1 uncultured Candidatus Cloacimonadota bacterium | reverse complement strand
AAGCAAATTAAGATAAATGTCATCGTACCCAGGAAGACAAACGCACACGCAATCACAGAAAATGCTCATATAAAAATAAGTGATCTGGTTGGTTCACATCAAATTCAGAATGAAAATGGTCCGATCTTCATTAATGATAATGCCGGTAATCTAAAGATCAAATCTGAGAATGGACCGGTGAAGATAGAAAAAAATATGGGTGATGTGAACCTCACTTTTGAGAATGGACCTTTAGCAATGAAGAATTGCACTGGGAAATTAAAAGTAAAAACAGAAAATAGCCCTGTGAAATTAGGTAGTTGTCATGGTGATCTAACACTAATCACAGAAAACAGTTCGATCAAGATTCTGGCTGCTGGGTTTGATTCATCAACAATCAACTGTGAGAATGGCAGCATCTATTATGAATTCCAGCATGTGGAAAAAGGAAAATATGTTTTCAAGAATCAGATGGGTGGAATTCACCTGGTAATTCCTGATGAGATTCCCTATAAAATTTCAGCCAAAAACAAAATGGGTAAATTCTATGTCGGTTTGAAAGGTGATCATGATGGAATTAATGAAGGACTCAATATTGGTAATGAGAAAAACCTGAATATGGTTAAAGGTGCCGGAACTGTACAAATCGTTGCTGAGAATGAATATGGCACGATTCGCCTGGTGGATACAGCTAAATCGAAAAAGACAATTGATCTTAGTTTTGTGGGAGATATGATTGAAAAATCGATGAAAAATGTACCGGAGGAATATTCTGAAACTGTGAAAAAAGGTTTGGAATCTGCACGGGATGCAGTGAAGAATATTGAAATTCCGAATGTGAATGAGATCATGGCTGAAGTTCAGGATAAAATGAAGGATGTAATGGAGAAATTTTCCAGTTCGGAATTTAAAGGGCAGACTGAAGAGAAGATAAATGAAGGAATCTCTAAAGTTGTTCAGGAAGTTCATGAGAGAGTTAAAGACCGCGATCTGACTAGTGAAGAACAAACCAAAGTTGATGAAAGAAGCCGATTGAAGATACTGCAGATGCTGCAAAACGGTAAGATCACAGCTGATGAAGCAGAGAAATTAATAACGGCAATGGAAGGTAGATAATGGAAGAGAAGAAGCGAATCATAAATATGGTAGCTGAGGGTAAGATCTCTGCTGAAGAGGCTGCCAGACTTCTGGAAGCTTTGAATCCCAAACCTGCTAGTTCCAAGCTGGGTAGAAAACTGCATATTCTCATCACGCAGGAAGGAAGCGAAAAACCCAAGCTTAATCTTTCAATTCCAGTAAAACTAGCTCAGATAGGAATGAAGTTCATTCCTAAGAATGCCAATTTTGATGCTCACCTGGAAAGCAGTAATTTCGATTTTTCTTCTATTAATTGGAAAGAGATCATGGATATGGTTTCCAGTGGGGAAGTGGGAGATTTATTCAATATGGAAGTGGAAGAAGATGATAAACCACCAACCACAATTCGGATCTATGTGGAGTGATCTAAAATGGAACATGCAGTCTTAACCCAAAATGAAAAAGTGAACATGGATAACACTTCTAGTCGGAAGAAAACTAAAGCTGTTTTTCAGATCATACTATCATTTTTGTGCAGGCGTTTACACGCCTGCATGTGATGTTATTCATCCTCTTCAATGTTTATCAATGTAAGCTTCTGAGAGTTTTCTTAGTGTTGCTTGTGGTTTTAAAATAATGAGCTAAATTCTGATCTAGAAATTTTTTAGTTTGTGTACAATTCAAGCTTTAATCATTTGATCCAATAGATATCCACTCATTATTTTCCTTTTTATATTCGTAATTATCAACTAAAATTGTATATCGGTAAATTATATAATTTTTATAAATAATATAATTAATCGATATTGTTACAATATTGTCAATATCTCCATAATTATGAATTGCGAAAATGGTAAGTTCATCAGATGCTTCTTTTCTGTCTATAATCCCTAAATCATTTAATTCAGAGTTTACAAGGGAAATATCCAAATGCATGTTATTTGTTAATCGTATATTAACTTTTTCATTATATTCAGTTAGTATTTTCTTCTGCAATTGAAACAAATAACTGAAATTTTCACAGCTGGAGAAAGAAATTATAATTATCACAGTTAAAAACAAAATATAAAGTAATTTCATAATTCTATTTAAAACTCCTTTTCCTTATATAATTCTAATGTTTGCTTTATTGTAATCTTGTTGTGTACACACAATTATTCATGGGGAAATCTCATAAATTTTTCATTCCCTTTTTACAATGACAAAAGTGTTTATAGATTTTGTACTGTCAAATACATATTACTTGCCTGAATCAGATATACTTTTAAATTTTCTTTTAGAGGTAAAATGGATATCAAGATCAATAAATTGAATGCACTAAAGTTTACAGCAATTGGGCTTGCTTTGAGTATTATCGGGCAATTTCTGATCGGTAAGATAAGCATATTGGCAATAACCCTTACAACTCTGGGGGTAGTGTTTGCCGGCATTGGTGTGTTAATGTCACTGGGAGTTTTTGATCGCTTTAAAGATAGGTAAGACTAATTTTATTATATATAAGTCACATTGTCATTCCCAACAACGATTAGGAATCTGTTTATTTACTCGTTCACAAGTTGAACTTGCAAACGCAATTGTGTTGATTAGTTCAACTTATCAACAAGAGAGAATATCTACATCACTCTGAGGAGTCTTCTTGCTAATCTTTTAACGAAGAGTAGAACGTTTACCCTTCCTTAGGAGAAAAACGCATAAGAATCGTCAGGATGACGATGGGAATGACAGTTAAACTATATAGCACCCGCATCGTGTTGGATGATCTTTTACTAATTCATTGCTTCTTACTTTTCTAATTAGCCAAAAAACTAAAAGATCTCCACCAGCCAAAACAGTAAATAAAGTTCCATAGATCAGCATCCATCCTTTTCCGGTAATTAAAGCAACAAAAGCTGGAATTATTCCCAACAAAATTGCCGGAAGCAGCAAGGCAATTCTATAGACAGATGCTTTGAGAGGAATCTTACAGTGAGCATAGGGAGTAATATATTTCCAGATAAATCCAATCTTAACTTGAGAAAGCTTCAATTTACCAAATATTAGAAACCCTAATGCATGTAAAACTTCATGTAGAAAAGCACCAATAACAAAAGCAAAAATGAAATAGGGAAGAACCAGGTAAATTGCCAGAAATCCTTTGGTGAATGATTGCCAATCCCAGATTAAAACAAATGGAAAAACAAGACAAATACTTGAGATAATAATGATCGGGATTGCATAAAGATTAGCTTTTAGAGCAGAAATGGAAAGATCTTTCATGAACTACTTGAATAATTCGTATCCAAGAATTAGATACATCTCAGACGAAATACTATTTACTACGCCTCGATTTATTCTGCCAATACGCATGATAATTCCATTGGAATTACGGAATTTTAATTCATAACCTAGAATTGGTTTTTTATTCTCCGCTTGCGTCCAGCTAATATCCATTCCCCATTTCTCAGATGCAAAACGAAATCCTAACAATGCTCTATGAATAGTTATACTAAATTCTTCTGAAGTTTTGTAATATTCATAGTCAATTTCAGTACGCTTTACTCCACCGTAGAAACCGTAAGTGAAATATGAATCATCTGTGGAATAATTTGAAAAGCTATGCAGGTATGCATTATAGGTTCTCAAAGTAGAAAATCTGTCATCAAGAGTGTATACTTTTTGAAATGTTGAACCACCAATTCCCATGACATCAATAAGATTAAAAAGATCCAATTGGACATGAAGTCCAAGAACTGGTTTATCAAATTTGTAATCAGGTGATTCAGGATAGTAGACTGCTGTATTCAAACCCAAAATATACTTCATCTGGTCTGCGGATAATTGCACACATACCAATATGAATATTAAGATGATTACAATTTTTATTAATTTATTTTTCATCATTACTTTACGCTTTAATTCCTTAAATGAAGTAGAAAAAGCTACAATTCTTTGTCTAGAAAAATCCTGTTTTCTTTTGGATCATCCTGTTTTTCCAGTCCGGTTATATAGAATCCATCAGCAAGAGCAAAGTGTAGCATGATTTTATGTTTATTCCGTGTTTTCATCTTGATCGTTTTTATGCCATTCTGCCTAACCCAATTTTGTTGGAATTCTGCCAAAGCATGAGCGATCTTCTTCTGCCGGAACTCTGGAATTACTCCACCCAGCCAGGAATAGAAATAATCATCAGCCTGGTATCCAACCTTGAAGCCAGCAAGTTTACCCTTCCAGAAGGCAATAAGAATGAGATTCAATTTATCATTTAGTCTTCTTTCATATTCAGATTTTTCATAAGGATTTTCCAGTTCAGGAATTAGTTTTGAGATTTCTATTGCCTGTTCAATTGTTCCCTCAATAATTTTTAGATCTTTTTTCAGCAACATATCACTGTAGGAATTTGTGATCAAGTCTGTGTCTTGAATTTGAAATAGTGTAAGATACTCCCTACATTGCTGGTAAAGCTTTTCAGCTCCTATCTTCCCTGTTTTATCAATTGCTTCAATCTCAACAAAACTGCCTAGTTCATCAACATGATCAAGATGGAATTTAACGTTATCAATATAGTAAATTTCTCTTTTTTTGTTTACGACCACAAGTTCACCAATTGCTTTTTGGAGTTGTTCTTTTATCAGGTCTTCCTTTCTTGGATGATAATAAATTACATCAGAACGTTTTGGTCCTGAGACATCTTCTCTATCATAGTAAACAAGACTATATTCAATGTTTCCTTCTCTTATTTTCAAGCGTCCGTTTGAAACGTTGAAATAAGTATCCTTCTGATAGTCAGTTCCCTTGGATAAGGCTTTTTTATCAATTAAGATATTTCTAATTTGTTCAAGATATTTGCAGCTAGCTTTTATTTCAATATTTAATACTGACAAATTGTTTTATCCTATACAAAGTTCTTAAAATTTAATTTAACTTTTAAGTTCTATCGGTATTTCGCAATTTTATTTCTTTGAACTCAAAGTTTTGATTTCTAAAAAGATCTATACAAATATCACAAACTTTAGCATCATACTTTTCGCCAACATCATTCTCAATTTCATTTAATGCTTCTTCAATTGCTCTTGCAGGTCGGTATGGTCTGTTAGCAGTAATTGCTTCAACGACATCAGCAATATGCAAGATCCTGGCTCCAAGACAGATCTTATCACCCCTCAATCCTCGTGGATAACCACTGCCATTCAATGATTCATGATGTTGATAAACGATCTCAGCAACCTGATCGGGGAAATCAATTTTCTTCAAGATATCATAACCAGCTTTAGAGTGGACTTTTATAAGATTGTATTCACAGTCAGCCAGTTTTCCGGGTTTACATAGAATTTCATTGGGAAGGTTGATCTTGCCGATATCATGTAAGATTGCTGCAATTCTGATAGCATCCAATTGTATTTTATCAAAATCCATTTTTTCTGCGATTGCCAGGGCTAGGGTTGCAACTCTTCTTTGATGCCCTGCAGTGTATGGATCCCAGACTTCAATTGCCACCATAAGTGCATTTACGATCTTTTCCATCATTCTCCATTGTATGTTTATAATCAATTAGTTTCTGGGGGATTTAACAAATTGTGTCTATCTTGCAGCAGCTCTTATTTTGATTTCCTCAAATTGGAATCCGGTATCATTGAATACATGTAAACAAACGTCTACTACTTCTGGATCGTATAAAATACCAGCGTTAGTTTCAATTTCTTCAAGTGCTTCTTCAATACTTTGCGAAGATCGGTATGGACGTTCTGAAATCATTGCATCAACCACATCAGCAACATTAACAATTCTCGCTTCCAGAAGTATCTCGTTTCCAACAAGACCTTGAGGATAACCTGAACCATTGATCCTTTCGTGATGCTGGTATACAATATTAGCAACGGGCATTTGGAAATCAATGGTCTTTAATATATCGTATCCAGCTAGTGGATGATTCTTGATCACACTAAATTCAGTTTCAGTGAGAGCAGCAGGTTTTGAGAGAATCTCGTTTGGAATATAAATTTTACCAATGTCATGAAGAATTGCCGCTATCCTAATTCCATCAAGCTGCATTTTACTTAAATTCATTTCTTTTGCGATTTCATAGCTCAATTTAGCAACTCTAAGTTGATGACCTGCGGTATATGGATCACGAATTTCAACAGCAGAGATAAAGGCATTGATCGTCTCTTCAATTGCTTTTTTTAATTTAATAAAACTATCATTAAGCTGAATTTCTATTCTTTTCCTTTCAGTAACTTCAACCTGGAGTTCATGATTTACTTCTGCTAATTCTCTTGTTCTTTCATGAACCCGTTTTTCCAAGCCATAATATGCATCTTCTAATTTCGTATCAATTTTTCTTTTCTCAAAATAGACGCCTAGAATTTCAGAAGAGATTTTTAAGAGAGAAAGTTCTTCTTCTCTCCATTGTTCGGCTTTCAAGATATTATCAAATCCCATAAAACCAATAAGATTTTCTGCAGATTTAAGTGGTAATACGAGTAAAGATTTCACATTTCGGTCTTGTAATGACTGTTTTTCTTGAGATGCTTCAACCGGCATTTTTGAGACATCAACAATATGGATTACCTCATCGTTCTCTAATTTATTCATCCACCACGGTAATGATTCGACTGAAACATCTTGGAAGTTACTTATCTGCGGTTGTACACCATCGCTACACCATTCATGCGTATTATCCAAAGTTTTTTTATCTTTATTTATTAAAAATAGATATGAACGATTTGCACCACAAATTTCTCCAATATCGTTTAATGTCTGATCAACTGCTGCATCGAAGTCAGTTACATTGATAAATCGGGAAGAAATTTTTGTAACAACATTTTCTATTTTCAATTTCTTCAATAATTTTTTTTCTGCAGTTATCCTATCTAGAACTTCATGTTGCAATACTCGGTTTTTGTTTGTTTTATGTCTGTATTTATTTAATTGGATAAGAGTAAAACCAGTAATTATAAAAAGACAGGAAAGGAGGAGCAAAAAATGTAGATTTTTCTTCTCTGATCTAAGTTTCATGATCTGGTTATCTTTTTCTAATTGGACAATTTCATTTTCTCTGTCTTCTATTTCAATCTGAACTTGAATATTAGTAATCTTTTGAGTCATTTCATCACTGAAAATTTTATCTTTGATATTAGAATGAAGCCTGAAGTAGCGTAGAGATTCATCACTATCATTCCTAACTTTATAATAATCTGATAAAGCGAGATATCCATTCATGATAAGCTGTTGCGCTCCAATATCAGATGCAAATTTTAAACCCTGGCTTATATTTGCATAAGCATTAGGCATATTTAACATCAATATTTGCAATTGACCAATATTAATAAATGTATTAGCAATTCCATATTGATTACCGGTTTCCAGGATTAGATCAAGAGATTTTTGAAAGAAAGTTAAGGCTGTTTCATATTCAAATAGTTTTTGATGAACAAGTCCAAGATTATTCATAACGGACGAAATACCATTAATATTTCCTAATGCTTGTTCTATTTCCAAAGATTGATTGTAATAAACTATTGCTTGAGAATAATCTCCACGATCAGCAAATGTTAAACCAATATTATTCAAAGAATTTGCTATAGTTTTTTTGTCACCGCTGTCTTTTTCAATCTCAAGTGCTCTGTGATAATGATCAAGAGCCTTGTCATAATTTTTTAGAGAATGATAAAGATTACCTAAGTTATTTAATCCTGTTGAAACACCATTATTATCGTTACTCTCTCTACTTAGTTTGATCGAGATAAGAAAAAAATCTAATGCTTTGTCATAATTCCCTAGTTTTTCATGATCTAGACCGATATAATTATTTACAGTAAGCATACCTGTTTTGCTTTCTCGCTGTTGGTAAATTTCAAGTGAAGTAGAATGGAATTCCAATGCTTTTTGATAACTGCCCAGAAAATAATAGGCTGAACCCAAGTTCATAAATGATTCGGCAATATCTTCCTTTTTGCCGGATTCCTGAGAAATCTGCAAAGCTGATTGTGCATAGGTTATACTTCTACGGGCAGATACTTCCTGATATGCTTGTGAAAGTTCATTAAGAACAACAACTTTTTCAACTTGATTTGCTGTTGTTAAATAGACTTCCAAACTATCGATTTGTGTATTTGCATTCAACAAGCAGATACTGCAAATGACACCTATAATTATAAGTAAATTTCGCATACCATCCCTTTCTTAATAAGATGTAACTAAATTAAAAACAATAATGAATTTGTGCAAGTATTTTATTAAACTATAGTCATAATAAAACGAGGTGACTAAAATCACCCCGCAATTATCGCCTTTTTATTTTGCCATCTTATAAAGTTTTGTTATTCTTTTTTTCTGGATACTCGCTTGTTTAGGTTTATCGAAGTGAATGTTTTCTATCGTGTAAAGATAATCGAGAAGTTCCTGATTTGAAAGGATTCTTGTTTTGCTTTTTCTATTTATAAATGCCTTAGCCTTCTTCGTCCAGAATGAAACTGTGGCTTCCTGTGAAGTTAACAGTCCAGCTTTTTTAAAAGTCTGAAGTAGTTCATTATGAAGCTTTGAATTTTTTGGATTTTTATAAATAGAAACTCTACCACCATCAGCTATTGAATGTGCTTCCATCTCCAGATATGATGCTTTTGGTAAAAGTAAATGCGACGAATCGGCATCATCAATATGTGTGTTTACTGAAACAATGAAATTACTATTCTTTATACACTTTTTTTGTTCTTCACAGGGTAATTCACCATAGAATAGAACAAAATTATAATTAGCAGGTTCTCCCGCAATTATACCTAATTCCTGGAATCCTCTAAAATTGTTGAACTTAGAAGTTGGAAGTACTCCTGATCCTTCTTTAAAATTACATACTAATGAAGAGATTGCCCATGTATTCCAAATTTCTTCTTCAGTGATGAGGTCTCGATTATACATAAACACAGTTTTTTCTGGAAGATCAAGTTTTAATGATTCGACAGTTTGCTCGACATCTTCCATATCATCCATTTCATCTTTAATCAGCTCAATATTGTACTGAAGAATTCTTTCTAAAGTTTTAATAACAGGTTCATCATTGTGAAGTTCATCAGCAAAAGCATTGAAATCACTTTTCTCTTTGGTGATAACGATCAGTTTTGCACCTTTTCTTTGTAATCTGCGAGCGATAGTTTTATGGACTTTACTAACCTTACCAATTAAAACGATGCACTCTGCCTGCTTTAAATCCTCATAATTTTTTGCATAAAGGTTCGTATCTACAAGGTTATCAACAAAACTTTTATAAATGGACAGAGAGGCTATTTGTGAACCAATTTTTTTTGCTATATGTTGCATAAGAAGTGTTTCTTCAATAGATGAAGTTGGAGAAATATAAATCATTTTTGTTTCAGCTTTTTGCAATTTTTCTTCAATCATCGTAGCTGCATCATCAATGCTTTTCATTGGAAGCCAATAATCGCTTTCTCTCTGATAAGGGTGAGTGATTCTATCCTCATCTTCAAAGATCTGCCAACCGAATTTTCCATCAAAACATAGATCTCTCTGGTTAAAAGTATCTCCTTTTGCAGGTTCAACAATAGTAACTCTATTGTCTTGTACACTCACGTCAATATTGCAACCTGTACCGCATAGTCCACAATTCTGGGTTATTTTTTCACTAAGATGCGGATTTAATTTTGTATTTGTATTTTTGGGAAGTAGTGCTCCAACTGGACAAACTTCAATACATTTACCACAAATTTCGCAATTTGTTTTTGCAAGGCTTTCTCCAAACTCAGGAGCTACATAAGTTGAAAATCCACGATAAATATAGCCCAACACTCCAGGACCTTGAACTTCTGCACAAATTCTTACACAACGACCGCAATTAATACATTTATTTGCATCTCGCTGTATGAATGGATGACTGTCATCAATTGGATGTTTGTTTTTTGATCCCATAAATAGATCAACATCAATATTATATTCTGTTGCATATTTACGAAGATCACAAGTCTCATTTACATGACAACCACATTCCAGACAGCGGTCAGCTTCAGCTCGTGCGTCTTCTTCTTCAAAACCTAGTTCAACTTCTTTAAAGTTGGTAGCCCTAGCTTTTGGTTCTAATTCAGGCATTTTGAAACGTGGAATTTTTTCATACTGTTCAAATTCTTTTGGATCAATATCCTTTAATTTCTTCTCTTTTTTAGAGTCAAAAAGTTTTACCGGGTTAATCATTGGTTGATCATGTAAAAATCTATCTATTGCTTCAGCAGCGTGTCTACCGTCTGCAATTGCTTCGATGGCTGTAGCTGGTCCTCTGCGGAAATCCCCTCCAGCAAAAATATTACCCAATCCAGTGTATTGTGATTCTTCATCAGCAACAGCTGTATCCCATCTTGTTAAAGGTAATTCCTTTCCTTTTATATGATTTTTTTTCTTCGTAACAAAACCTACTTCTGGTTTTTGAGAAATAGCTGCGATCACAGTTCCATAATCTTCTTTGAAAAATTTACCTGTTGGTTCCGGTCTTCTTCTTCCGCTGTCATCAGGTTTTCCAAGTTTCATTTTTTCCATTGTAATTGATTTCAGCTTGCCTTTCTTGCCAAGATTTTCAACGGGATTGGTGAGGAAATGGAACTTAATACCTTCTTCTTCCGCTGCATCTACTTCATAAGCCTCTGCTGGCATCTCCTGTCTTGTACGACGATAAACCAGAGTGACATTTGCTCCCATCCTTACAGCAGTTCGAGCACAATCAATAGCAGTATTACCACCTCCGATGACAGCTACTTTTTTCTCAAGTTTAATCTTTTTCCCTAACATAAGTTCTCTCAGAAAATCAACACCAAGATAACATCCTTCCAGGTTACTTCCCTTAATTCTCATTGGAACAGCATTCTGTGCTCCAATTGCCAGATAAACAGCATCATATTTAATATTGAGTTCTGATAACGAGATGTCTTTTCCCAACTGTGTTTTATATTTGATCTTCATGCCATTCTTGCACATTAGTTTAATTTCTTTATCAAGGATTTTCTTGGGAAGTCTATATTCAGGGATACCATATCTCAACCAACCACCTGCTTTTGGTGCAGATTCAAACACAGATACATCATACCCTTGATTGGAAAGATAATAGCCACAAGTAAGACCGGATGGTCCTGCTCCAATTATTGCAACACTTTTACCATTATCCGGATCTTTTGGAGGGACATAAGGTGTTTTGTGAAAAATATCAAAATCGGCTGCATGTCTTTTCAGTTGTCTTATAGCAATTGGTTCATCAACTATTGCCCTTCTGCATTCCTCTTCACAAAAAGCAGGGCATACTCTTCCAATAGAAAGTGGCATCGGTAATGTCTCTTTGATTACTTTTACAGCTTCTCTGTGTTGTCCATTTGCAATTAATGATACATAACTTTGAATATCAACATGGTTTGGACAGACAAGTTTGCAGGGTGCTTCGCAATCAGCGTAATGATCTGAAAGTAGAAGTTCCAAAGCCATCTTTCGAGCTTTATGCACCTCATTTGAATCTGTTTCAATTTCCATTCCATCTAGTGCTTCTGTTCCGCAGGCAGTTACAAAACCCTTTCGATCTTTTACTTTAACAGCACAAACCCAACATGAACCGTAGGGTGATAGTTCTTTATCGTGGCAAAGCGTAGGAATTTGAATTCCGTTTTCATTTACTACATCAAGTATCTTATTACCTTTTGCTGTTTTTACTTCTTTACCATTTATTTTTAAAGTTATCATTTAAATTAACCTCTTTTAATTGCGCCGAATTTACAAGCATCATAGCAAGCACCGCATTTAATACATGCTTCCTGATCTATCTTATGAACTTGCTTCCGTTCACCGGAAATACATTTCACTGGACATTTCATAGCACACACAGTACATCCAACACATTTATCTTCAATTACCTCGTATTTTAGCAGAGAAGTACAAACCCCAGCCGGACATGTCTTATCTTTGATATGGGCAATGTATTCATCTCTGAAATATTTTAAAGTTGTTAAAACCGGATTTGGAGCAGTTTGACCAAGACCACAAAGAGAACCTTTAATTATATTTTGTGAAAGTTCCTCAAGAGTATCAAGATCTTCCATTTTTCCATTTCCTTCTGAGATCCTGATAAGAATTTCAAGCATACGTTTTGTACCTACCCGGCAGAAAGTGCATTTACCGCATGATTCATTTTGGGTGAAATTGAGGAAGAATTTTGCAATATCGACCATGCAACTGGATGTATCCATCACAACCATGCCACCGGAACCCATTATTGCGCCAGTTTTATTTATTGAATCGTAATCGACAATAGTATCTAACATTTCAGCAGAAAGACAACCACCGGAAGGACCACCAAGTTGTACTCCTTTAAAGGGTTTATCAGTTTTCATCCCACCGCCAACGTCATAAATTACTTCACGTAATGGCATTCCCATTGGAACTTCAATAAGTCCACTATTCTTAATTTTACCAGCAAGAGCAAAAACTTTAGTGCCTTTACTTTTTTCAGTTCCATATTTTGCATATTCACCAGCACCATGCAAAATGATCCAGGCTATGTTGGCAAAAGTCTCTACGTTATTAATGTTGGTAGGTTTGCCCCAAAGCCCTGATTGAGCAGGAAAGGGTGGTCTGATACTTGGCATACCACGCTTGCCTTCAATAGAAGCCATTAAGGCTGTTTCTTCACCACAAACAAAAGCTCCAGCTCCCTCTTTTATATGTAATTCAAAATTAAAATCAGTGCCAAAAATTTTATTACCCAAATAACCCTTTTTTGTGGCTTGTTCGATTGCAATGTTAAGATGTTTGATTGCCAGTGGATATTCAGCCCGGCAATAAATGTAACCTTCATCTGCACCAATAGCATAAGCGCCAATGATCATTCCTTCAATCACATTGTGAGGATCACCCTCCAATACACTTCTATCCATAAATGCACCAGGATCTCCTTCATCAGCATTGCAAATAATATATTTTTTCTTGTTCTGAGCATTATGAGCAAATCGCCATTTTAATCCAGTTGGGAAGCCAGCTCCGCCACGACCACGAAGTCCAGAATTTTCAATCTCATCAATTATCTCTTCTCTGCTCATCTCTTTAACAGCTTTTTCTAAAGCTTTATAACCATCTTTGACCAGATAATCATCTATCGAAACAGGATCAATTATACCGCAATTTCGTAAGACTATTCTTTTTTGCTTCTTGTAAGTTTTATTCTCACTTCCTTTGAGAATATTTGAAATCACTATGTTCTCTTCAACAGGTTTATCTTGATTAAAAGAATCTATTATATTTCCAACATTTTCAGGAGTAACTTCTCCATAAGTAATTGATTTTTTGTCATCTCTATAGATTTCAATAAGAGGTTCAGCGAAACACATTCCGATACAAGCTGTCTTTTTTAATTCAGCGTCAATTTTATTTTTCTTCAGATGTTTCTCGATTGCAGTATAAACCTCACCTGCACCAGCTGCTAATCCACAACTTGCTAAGCCGACTTTAATTACCAAGCTCAAATCGTCCCCCTATTCATATCTCTTTAATATTTTCCCAATAGAATCGGGAGTTAATCTACCATACGTATTATCATCGATCATTATAACAGGAGCAAGACTGCAACAACCGAGACAGGCAACCGGCACAACCGTAAAATTTCCATCTTTTGTTGTGTCTTCGTCACCAGACAATCCTAGCTGATTATTAATCTCATTCATGATTGAATTGGCATCAGATACATGGCAGGCAGTTCCTTTGCAAACTCTGATAATGTGTTTTCCTTGAGGTTTCAACCTGAACATTGAATAAAATGTTGTTACTCCATAGATATGAGCTAGTTTGATTCCAGTTTTCTCTGCAACGTAACTCATTGCATCTTTTGATAAGTATCTTTCGATCTCTTGAATATTCTGTAGAAGTGGTATCAGAGCACCTTTTTTTCCAATAAATTTATTAATTTCAATGTCAATCTTGGACTTATATTTCATAATTTTATACACTCCCCCAAAGATATTATTTGCAAGTAGGTTTTTAAAATCTAGAAATGAATGTCAAATGTTTTTTACAATTGTATTTTCTTAAATTGAAAACTCTAAATTATGAGCAATATAAAGGAAGTAATAAAATCAAAATGAGTACGGATTCCTGATTTAAAATTGTTTAATTTGCTATTAGAAGGAGTACGAAATTTTTAGATAAGCTTGTTGTGAACTATATTTATTTTTCTCATTAATTCTATTATTTGCAGAATTGTAACCTAGATATATGTGGCTTTGTTTCCTATATTGCCAACGTAGGTTTGAAAAGATCCCTATATGCTGGGTATAGTCGTAATACTCATAATTATTATATCTAATACCACTTGTAAGATCCAGTGTATTTGAAGGGCTAAAGGAAAGATCAAAATTAGCAAACCAGTAATTATCATCGACAAAACTAACATCAGGAAGATCATAATAATTCATGTTATCTGCAGTAATTGTATAAGAAATATATTTATTAACAATACCACGTAATCCAAATTGTAGATATTGTCCCTGGTAATCTTCATTCAAGGCATAAACAATATAATTTACAAAATTTATACCAGCAAAAAGTTGAAATAATTTAGGTTTTTTCCAGATTGTTTGCAAGCTGACCTGATGTTTATTAAAATATTTCTCAGAATAAAATTCTTTAACAATGACACAATCAAGTTCAAAATCGAGATAATAGTTGGAATTCATACTAAGATCAAAATGTGCATAGCGTTCAAGTAGCTTACTTGTATGATTATCAATCTCTTCACTGACATTTATACTCGATGTGACAGAACGTAACTGATTACTTTTAAATTCTTTATATAAAGATGAATTAAAATTCCATCCATAATAATCATCTTCATATATCTTTCCCATATCAACAGTATAATTCTTACTCATTTGTGTTGCACTAATGGCAAAGCTAAATTCACTATCACGATAATTATAACCAGCAGTACCGAAATATCCCTTTTTGTTATCGATATTTATTGAATCCCGATTTGAATAGTTAAAATCTAACCAGAAATTATGATCTTTTTTAAATTCCCAGTTTGGATTTAAATGCAACACTTCATTATGATAATCTTTATTCATTCTATTTAGAAGTGTAATTTGTAAATCGAAATTATCTTTTGAGGGTTTTACAGCTAAAATATTATAAAAATCATCAGAATCAACAATAAAATATCGTGTGCCAACTTGTTTTACAACTTGTTTTGCTTTAGAAGAGAGAATACCAAAAGTAAGATTTTTAGTTTTACCAGTATATTTCAGAGCAAATTCAGGTTGTGCTATTTGACGAGAATAGAAAAGAGTTGAGGTAGCACCTAAAGTATTGAGATCTTTGATAAAAAAATACCTGTTTTCAGAATAAAATGAAGCGTACTTCGAATTAAAATTATTTATTTCATCATCAATTGGGACATCAGAAAAATCAGGATTATAGGTAGCTTTGAGTTGCGAAGACGAACTTGGTTTAAAAGATAGATCAAGTCCAAAGTTTTCATGATCAAACTTTGTCTCATTCTCCAGTAGATCAGTCTTTACAATTGAAAAGGGTCGCAAATAAAAATTTCTACTCCTTCTTATTTAAGTATTGATTGAGATATCAAGAGCGTTCCTGAAATAATCTTTTCCCATTTGAGTTGTAAGAAATGGTGCTGAATATTTTTTTTCATCAATTTTAATGTATCGAGAAAGAACTATTTTCCAATTAAACGGTGGTTTTCCGTTAAAGCGCAAATCTTTAAATGGAATTTTCATCTCAACAATCCACTTTGATTCTTTTATTGACGATGAATAATCGTAAGTACTGTTCCAATCATAGTCAATTACGTGTGAAGTAGAACGAACAAAATCTGATCTATTTCCTAAAGGATAAGCGATGAAACCGTAAGAATAATTATTTATTTGATCTGTGATAATTTGAATACATACCTGATCAGATTGTGCTGTTACATCTTCGGGGGAGTACTTTCCAACTATCAAATCATCATTAATTTCAGTTTCCCAGGAAAAAAATATATTTTCATTATCATACCAGATCCAACACTCTGTTTTAAGCGGAATGTTGGAAGAATCAGGTGGAACACTACAGAAAAAATCACTGATTCGATTTTTTTCGGAATGTAAGGTTATTTCAGAATAGGGAACATCAATAGCAAAAGTGAATAAAGAATATATTAAAAATATTGATATTAGTAATAATCTAGAATTCAAAAAAAGCCTTAATTTAACTGGTAAATTGGAAGCCATTACTGAAAATATTTACACAAGCATCAACAACATCAGGATCGTAATATTTTTCTCTGTTTGTCGTGATTTCTTCCAGGGCTACATCTATTCCCAATGCAGGTCTATAAGGTCGATGAGAAGTCATTGCTTCTACTGTGTCAGCTACGGAAATTATCCTAGCTTCAAGTAATATTTCATCTTTTGTAAGTCCATTTGGATATCCGCTTCCATCCATCCTTTCATGATGTTGATGCACAATGTCGGAAATCGGCCAGGGAAAATCGATCTTATTGAGAAGTTCGTATCCGGTTTGACTGTGACCTTTTATCACTTCGAATTCTGATACTCCAATTTTTCCCGGTTTCGATAAAATATCCGAAGGAACAGAGATCTTCCCAATGTCATGTATCATCGCTGCGTATTTTACTCCTTGTAATTGTTTTTCAGTGATATTCATTTCTTCACCAATCGCTACAGCAAGTTCACAAACCTTTTTTTGATGTCCAGCAGTATATGGATCTCTCACTTCAGATGTGAATGAGATTGCTTGAATTATATCTTCAGTTGCTTTTTGCAACATTGTGAAACTTTTACGTAATTTTTCTTCTGCTAAAATACTTTCAGTATTGTCACTTAGTAGCAGAACAGCTCCAGAATAAATTCCTTCCTCAAAGATAGGAACTCCTTTAATCTTTACAATAGCTTTGTTGGTCTTCTTGCTGAAAGTTTCTTCACCTTCGATTTCATTGCCCTTTTTTAATTGAGTAAAAAGGCTTGCCCAACCAGCTCTATTAAATTGTGGAATTACTGTGATCAATTGTTGATGAAGGTCTTCATTATCTTCATCATCAGATAGTAACAAGAGTAAACTTTCCTGATTCAGGAATTCTATTTCGTGCTTCTTGTTTAATTTTATAATTCCAGCAGGAGAGTTTTCGAGAACTTCTTTATTCAATTCATATAAATTACGGAATTTTGTTTCGGAAAGTTGTAATTCCTCAGTTTTTTCAGCTACTGTGTATTGTAGCGTCTCATTAAAGTTCTTCAGTTTTTCTTCCGATCTCTTTAAGAGAATATCATTTAATTTTAATCGTATAATCAGATAAACTCCAATTAAAATGAAAAGGGCTAAAGCTATTGAAGAGATTAAAACAAATGCTTGGGTTTGATTTTCCATATAAAGAAAACACTCCCTATCCAATAAATTAGACTGATCAAGGTTGCATATTGTGCAAAGAACCAATAATGTTGAAAGTTCAATGAGATCGTATTGCTGGCAAGAACATGTAAACCAAAGTATAAAGCAAATCCAGTATAAATAAAAAATGATTCGATATTATCGACAAAAGAGCCAATGGATAATATATTTCTTAAAATAAAAACAGTTCCAAATAGTAAAAGAATCATATTATAAAAATCTGTAGTATTTATAGGGCTATATGTTCTTTTAATATGGGACAAAACGGCAGCTAAAATTACAGGAGTTGCTAAAATAAATAAGGTTACTATTATTACTCTGTTTTGACTCTTTTCTAATCCTAAAGAAATTGATATAGCTTTAAGAATAACATAAAATTCAAAAATAGTGACTAAAGCCCAAAAGAAAAGGTAAAGGTATCTTGAAAAATTAAGATGATCAGAAAATAAAAGAGCAAAAAAGTTCCATACAATAAATATAAGAAGGAATGCTAAAAACATTTTAATACTAAAATCAGTAAACTTGGAGTCCCTGGATTGCTTTTTATAAACAAGAAACCAACATATTAATACTATAGGACGCATTAATATTGCGCCATACTGCTGTATGAAAGTAATCATATATTTTAGAAAATCAAAAAAAGACTAAATTATTAACTTAAACTTGATAATTTATCTTCCTCTTTATCCCAAGGTGGAGGTCTAACATCGCCTTGAGCACTGGCGATAATAATTAACTCTTCTTTTTTATCCCAAGGTGGAGGTCTAACATCGCCTTGAGCACTGGCGATAATAATTAAC
>CAZSOM010000005.1:0-2808 GCA_964608295.1 uncultured Candidatus Cloacimonadota bacterium | reverse complement strand
TCTTCTTTTTTATCCCAAGGTGGAGGTCTAACATCGCCTTGAGCACTACAAAAAATTCTTTCAATTTTCTGAGTAGAAGATTCTTCAACTATAATTTCTTTAAATGGTGCAGGTTTAAAATCACCTTGAGCAGTACAATTATTTCTTCTTGAAATCGCTTGAATTGATGTATCATTGCTGCTATTGACTATAGCAAAAATATTGATTACTGAAACTACAAAAACTATCAATAATAAAGTTCCTAGATTTTTTTTCATTTTCATTCTCCTTTTTTAACTGCCGCTAGTTGTTTTCTTTACTTCATCCCAAGGTGGAGGTCTAACATCACCTTGAGCACTGCATAGGATATCTGTTTTCTCTAATGAGATCTCTTCAACGATTACCTCATCAAATGGTGCAGGCATAAAATCACCTTGTGCTGTACAAATATTACTTCCTACAAATGCTTGAATAGAAGTGTCATTGCTACTGTTAATTATTGCAAAAATGTTGAAAACTGAAACGACAAACGCCACTAATAAGATAGTACCTAGATTCTTTTTCATTTTCCTTCTCCTTTATCTTTTTTTATTTTTGTTAAATTGTTGATTATTACTTTCTTGGACAAACTGATAGTGTGGAATGTTCTTGAAGTTTGTGTTAAATTGATCCTTTACCTTTTCTGTTAGATAGTGTGATGATCTTTTAATTGATTGAAACTTCTTGCTAATTTTATTATTTTTAAAAGCTAATTTATTTCTAATTAATTCGTTGGAGGATTTGTGGATAAAATTATTTATTAAAGCAATTTGTCTTGTTGTTTCAGGTTCAAAATTTGTTTTTGTTACTATGCTCCACATCGTGAAAACGTAAATACAAAAATATCAAAGTACTTTAATGCAATTAATTTCTCCATTTTGCCTCCTTAAGTTTATTTTTTTTCTTAGCTGTGCAAAACAATATTATTTGAAAATTATTGGCAAGTTTTTTTTATGTCGCTCTTTTATCAACGATCAAATTAAAGAAAATTAATCATGGTTTTTTTGGGAAGAGCTTTTAATAAATTAATAAGACTTTGTGTATAAAACTAAAAAACTTGACTCATCAGCAAATGAAAAAATCTTTGTGCTATTAAAAAGAAGCTACCCGCTTCTACCTTACGGTTCCATTTTTTGGATACTTGTTAAGGTCAATTAGATAGAATAAGCAGTGAATATAAAATGTGTAAAATGGCGGGTGGATTTATTCCACCCTTTTTTTATTGTAAACAAGAACAAGGAGGTTCTTATTTCTATTCGCATTAGAAGAGGAAAGGCTAAAACAAAGCCTATAGCACCTAAAGAGAGAATTAATAATCAGATTAGAGTTCAATCTGTTCGACTGATTTCTGAAACAGGTGAGCAAGTTGGAGTTGTACCAATTTCAAGGGCTTTACAGGAAGCTGAAAGAGCGGGAATGGATCTTGTAGAAATTTCGCCAAATGCAAGTCCACCAGTATGTAAGATTCTGGATTTTGGAACATATTACTACAAAAAAGAACGGAAATTACGGGAAGCAAGAAAAAATCAACATATTGTACAAACTAAAGAAGTAAAGTTTGGTCCAAATACAGAAGATCATGATTACAATTTTAAGAAGGTACATGCTCTTAAATTCTTGAGTCAACACAACAAGGTAAAATTAACAGTTCGCTTTCGAGGAAGGCAGCTTGCTCATCGTGAAATTGGCTTTAAATTATTAGAACGAATATTAGAGGAACTTAAACCTTTTGTTGATGTTGAAGTTAAACCAAAAAATGAAGGAAGAACTGTTTTCTCGATTATCGCACCAAAGAAAGAAATTGATACATTATTAGAAGATTTTGAAGATATAGAAGAATAATTCCAGGAGGAAAAATGCCTAAACTCAAAACACGTAGAGCAGTAGCAAAAAGGATAAAAGTTACTGGCAATGGAAAACTTAAAAGAGCACATGCATGTGTGGGTCATAAACTTACAAAGAAGTCATCTACAAAAAAAAGAAACTTGAGACAATCTACTCTTGTAGATTCAAGTGATACAGCACGAATGAAAAAAATGTTGGGTATCTAATAAAAGGGGGAAGATTAAAATGCCACGTTCAACAAATAATGTCGCAGCAAAAAATAGAAGAAAAAAATATTTAAAAGCCGCCAAAGGTTATGTAGGTGGTCGTAGTAAATTGTACAGAACTGCTCGTCAGGCTGTAGAAAAAGGTTGGCTATATGCATATCGAGATAGAAAAACTAAGAAAAGAGTTTTTAGACAACTCTGGATAACACGTATTAATGCTGCTGCCAGAATCAACGAAATTACTTATAGCAGATTGATAAGCGGTTTAAAAAAAGCTGAGATTGAAATCGATAGAAAAGTATTGGCGCATCTTGCATTCAATGATATGGAAGCATTCACACAACTTTGTCAAATCGCGAAAGACCAAAATAAATAAGGCTTTTCGGGTGAAAGAGGAATTAAATAAAGTCGTAATTTCTGTAACAGCAGAAATTAATAAAGTTGCTTCAATGCATGATTTGATGCAATTGAAATCTAAATATGTTGGAAAAAAAAGTATTTTAAACAACTTCATGCAGAAGATTGGATCTTTAGCGAAAGAGGAAAGACCCAAATTTGGACAAACTCTTAATCTTGCTAAAAATCAAATTATGGAAATGATCTCTGCTCAGGAAGATAAGATTAAAGAACTTGAGTATAAAAATACATTAAAAGCTGAGTCAATTGATTTCACAATGCCAGGACGCAAACGGTCCAAAGGAAGTTTGCATCCACTCACAAAAGTCTGGCGTGAGATCGA
>CAZSOM010000004.1:17242-21285 GCA_964608295.1 uncultured Candidatus Cloacimonadota bacterium | reverse complement strand
TTCTTCTGCGACCTCTACCACCTCCGCCAAAACCTGAACCAAATAATCCTTCAAAGATGCTGCCAAGTCCACCACTTCCAAAAATATCATTAAAATCTCCGGCATGAGAAAAATTATCCCAACTGAATCCACCGCCACCAAAGGCACCTTCCATTCCGGCATGACCAAATTGGTCATATTTTTGTTTTTTATTTTCATCACTGAGAACTTCATAGGCTTCAGATGCTTCTTTGAATTTCTCTTCAGCTGCTTTATCATTGTTGTTTTTATCTGGATGATATTTCATCGCCAGTTTACGGTAAGATTTTTTTATCTCAGATGTGTTGGCGTTCTTATCTAATCCCAGAACTTCATAATAATCTCTCTTAGCCATCATTCTCCTTTTAACAATTCAACCTTGCGAGGACAATGCTCCGCAAGGCTAAATCTTCTATCTATCTAATTTGGATGTGTTTGATTATTTTTCTTCTTCGTCCACTACTTCAAAATCAGCATCTACCGGACCTTCCTCTTTTTTCTCTTGCTGAGGATTCTGTCCACCCATTTTACTTGGATCGAAATCAGCATTTCCCATATTTGGATCTGCTCCACCCTGGGCTTGTTGTTCTTTCTGCATTTCTGCATAAATTATCTCACCAATCTTTTGAGCTTTCTTAGCTAGATCGTCACGAACTGCTTCATATTCCTCTTTGGAACCTGATTTCTTATTAAGCTCTTCAAGTTTTTCTTTAGCTTCTTTTATAGCTTCTTCGATTGGTTTTTTCTCATCTTCTTTGAGCTTGTCACCATGTTCTTCCATGCTTTTTTCGGTTGAGAAGATCAGTGTATCAAGCTCATTTCGTGCATGGGTAGATTCTTTTTGCTTGGAGTCTTCATCAGCGTGAGCTTCGGCATCTTTCACCATTCTATCAATTTCACTTTCATCGAGTGAACCTGTTCTTTCTATCTTGATAGATTGCTCTTGTCCGGTACCTTTATCCTTAGCATGGACATGCAAGATTCCGTTTGCGTCAATATCGAAAGTAACTTCAATTTGTGGAATTCCACGCGGTGCAGCTGGAATACCTGTTAGTTCAAAGTTACCAAGTCTTTTATTATCGGCAGCCATAGAACGTTCTCCTTGCAGTACAACTATTGAGACCGCCGGCTGGTTATCTGCAGCAGTTGAGAATACCTGGCTCTTCTTAGTTGGAATTGTTGTGTTTCTCTCGATGAGAGATGTCATCACTCCACCCAGAGTTTCAATACCAAGTGAAAGCGGAGTTACATCAAGCAGAAGAATGTCATTTAAGTTTTCATCACCTGCCAGAATTCCACCTTGAATTGCAGCACCAACTGCAACAACTTCATCAGGATTCACACTTTTGTTTGCTTTTTTACCAAAGAATTTTTCCACAGCATCTATTACTGCCGGAACTCTAGTACTTCCACCAACAACTAAGATTTCATCAACATCACTTGCTTTAAGTTTAGCATCTTTAAGTGCAATTTTACAAGGATCAATAGAACGAGCGATAAGATCACCAATCATTTTATTGAACTGTGAAAGAGAAAGATCAAGACTTAGGTGTTTTGGTCAGGAAGCATCTGCTGTGATGAAGGGCAGATTGATGTTTGTTGTTTGAGTTCCCGAAAGTTCGATCTTAGCTTTTTCAGCAGCTTCTTTAACTCTTTGCAAAGCCATTGCATCGCCGGAAATATCTACGCCTTCCTGTTTTTTAAATTCATCTAAGATCCAATCCATGATTTTTTTATCAAAGTCATCTCCACCAAGATGTGTGTCACCGTTTGTAGAAAGAACTTCCACAACACCTTCTGCAACTTCCAGAATAGAAATATCGAATGTTCCACCACCAAGGTCGTAAACAGCTACTTTTTCTTCTTTCTTGCTTTCGAGTCCGTAAGCCAGAGCAGCAGCAGTTGGCTCATTGATAATTCTTTTCACATCAAGACCGGCAATTTTACCAGCATCTTTTGTGGCTTGTCTCTGAGCATCATTGAAATAGGCAGGAACTGTGATAACAGCTTCTGTAATTGTAGTGCCAAGATGTGCTTCTGCTGTTTCTTTCATTTTTGTGAGAACCATTGCAGAAATTTCCTGCGGTGTGAAATCTTTATTTTCTACATCAATGTGGACCGTAGCTTCACCAAATTTTCCACCTTTGATCTGATAGTTTACGTTCTGAATTTCAGAACCAACTTCATTCAGTTGTCTTCCCATAAATCTTTTAATTGAAGAAATTGTATTCTTCGGATTTGTAACAGCCTGACGTTTCGCCAACTGTCCTACTAATCTTTGTTTGTCTTTGGTAAAAGCAACTACAGACGGTGTAGTTCTTGTACCTTCTGCATTTTGAATAACAGTTGGCTTTCCACCTTCCATTACACTAACGCATGAGTTTGTTGTTCCAAGGTCGATACCTATGATCTTACCCATTATATCCTCCATTAAACCTTATTCTTTTTTTTCTTTTCTTTTTTTGGTTTTATCTCTTCCGGTTTTTCACCATTAGAAACCGCTACACGTGCAGGTCTTATCACCTTAGAATTCATTGTGTAGCCATTTTGAATTACTGCTGCGATCTTATTATCTTCCAGTTCAGAAGGAATGTGTGCCAAAGCTTCATGAAACTGCGGATCAAATTCTTCTTTTAATGCTTCAATTTTTTCCACGCCTTCTTTCTTCAAAACTCCATCCAATTGTTGAAAAATCAGATCAATTCCTTTTTCGAATGATTCACGATTTTTTTCTGCATCAGGAAGCAGAGCACGTTCAAAGTTATCAACAACATCACAAAGTTCTAAAACTATTCTTTCAGTTGCATTTTTAATCCAATCGGATTTTTCCGAAATTGTTCTGCGCCTAAAATTCTCAAATTCAGCAGCATTGCGTACCCACTTATCTTTCAACTCCGCATTCTCTGCTAAAAGATCTTGATATTTCTCTTCAATAATTAGTTCTTTTTTCTGCTCTTTATCTTTCTGCAAATCTTTATTGTTAAGATTTTTTTCCGTTTTTTTCTTAGTCATTTTTTTGGTACCACCATACCTTTTTTCGTGCTTTCTGTTATTATATTCGCAATATCTCTGATAATTGCGATATTTTTTGCATAATTCATTCTAATCGGACCGAGCACACCCAGATATCCCGGAATTCCAAAAATCTCATATTTGGCAAAAATCATAGCATAATTGGTAAATTCTACCTGGGAAAAATCTTCACCCATGAGGATATTCCATGGTCCTGTCTCTTTCTCCTGCATAAGATTGATCAGATGATCTTGCCTTTGCATAAAATTAAGGAAAGTCAGAATTGATTTCTTATCATCAAATTCGGGCTGCTCCAAAAAGGAGATATTCCCATCGAAATGAATATAATAATTGCTGATCTCTGAAAATGCATTTTGCAGTTCTTCTAAGAACTGTTTTAATATTGTGTTCTCTTCAGTAACTTTTTCAGCAAGTTCTTCTAAAACTGTATTTTGAATATCAAAAATTCTTAAGCCAACAAGTGTATCATTCATGTAACGCACAATTGCTTTTAATTGCTGAGAAGTCATACTGTGATCACATTTTAAGATAACAGTTTTATCAAGACCAGAATCCAGGCTGACAACAAAGAGTAACTTATTGCTCGATATCTTAAACACGTCCAGCTTTTCTAGATAGCCGTAAGAAAATTCAGGTTCTGCTACAAAACTTAATTGATCTGTTTCACGAGCAAGCAGTTGCATAACGTAATGAAGTGCCAGAGGAGTATCTTTATAATACTTTATTAGGATATCACGTAGAAGATCAGCTCTATCAAAATGATCTTTAGAAATCTCGTCTTTACTTTTTTCAATGTAAGTTCTATAACCCTGAATTGTCGGAATCCGTCCTGCGGAAGTGTGAGGTTGATAGATCATATTTGCTTTTTCAAGTTTGTTCAGATCTATCCTGATGGTTGCAGGGCTCGTATTTTCCAGATATTTCTCACATATCAGTTTTGAAGATATAGGTTCGCAGGAACTTACATATTCCTCAACCACATACTTCAATAC
>CAZSOM010000004.1:0-17142 GCA_964608295.1 uncultured Candidatus Cloacimonadota bacterium | reverse complement strand
TTGAAGATATAGGTTCGCAGGAACTTACATATTCCTCAACCACATACTTCAATACCTGCTCAATACGGATCTCATTTTTTTTCATCTAGTTTTTCCTCATATCTATTAGCACATTTAAATCCCAACTGCTAATTAAAGACAATTTAATCACGGACATTCAGTTGTCAAATAATTTTTTAGCAGACGTAACAAAAGAGTGCTAATAAATCCATGGAATCATTGTTGCTAGTGCTCTGTGGAATGTACACGGTTAATTATGGTTTAGGAATTGTGTATTTGTTGACATTCATTCTAAGATTCAAGACAGATGTTTTATAAGAAGAAGGAGTGATTGCATGAATGGAATAATCTTTTTTAAAACAAAGAAATTAGAAGTAATAAAAAACTTTTATCTCAATGAGGTTGGTTGCAGAATCTGGCTGGAGCAGGCAGATTGCTGTATTTTTAAATTTGGTAATATGTTGTTTGGCTTTTGTGATCGGGAAGTTGTTGATAAGTGTGGAATGATAACTTTCTTTTATGAAACAAAAGAAGAGATTGATGTGATGTATTCGAAATTCTCCTCAATTGCTGAAGATAAACCGAGGATGAATCCAAAATACAGGATTTATCATTTCTTCGCAAAAGATCCTGAAGATAGAATTATTGAATTTCAATGGTTTGAAAAAAAGATGATTATTTAAGAAAAATAAACCCCTCAAAATATCCCTTTACGAAGGAGAGTTAAACGGAATAACTGATGCACAAAGCTGTTTATAAAGTTGTTTAATTATTTTTTATCTTTCACAAATTTATCGAACCAATCGATCATTTCTGCCAGAACATGCAATCCTGATCTTCTAGCTCTGTATCCATGTCCTTCATATGGCAGTATCACCAGTTTTGCAGTTGCACCGTTTCCCTTTAAGGCTTGATAAAATCTTCTTGATTGCAGAGGATAAGTTCCAGAGTTAGGATCATCTTCACCATGAATAAGTAAAATAGGTTCTTTAATCTTTTCAGCATGAGCAAAGGGTGAAACTTCCAGGTAAAATTTTTTCGCTTCCCAGAATGTACGTCTTTCACTTTGGAATCCAAATGGTGTTAATGTTCTGTTGTAAGCTCCACTTTTGGCAATGCCAGCTGCGCAAAGATCGCTGTGAGCCAGCACATTAGCCACCATGAAAGCTCCATAACTGTGTCCTACGATTCCCACTCTTTCCGGATCAATTATTCCTCTTGTATCTAAATATTCTATGGCAGCTTCTACACTGCTTACTGTCTGTTCAATAAATGTTTCATTCACAGTTTCCGGATCACCAACAATAGGAATTGATGCTTTAGTGAGTACAGCATATCCCGCTAGAGTAAAGTAACGTACAGAAGCTCCACTGAATCTGATAAAATTATTGGATGTGGTAGTGATTTGTCCGGCAGTTGTGCTGTCAGCAAATTCCTGTGGATAGGCATTAATAACTAAGGGAAGTCTCTCGCCTTCCTTATGATCTGCTGGAAGATAAAGTTCACCTGATAGGGGAATCCCATCCTTGCGAGTATATGTGACCATCTCTTTTTTAAGAGTTGTCAGTTTTTCAAAATTATTTGGATAATTTGTGATCTTTTCCTGTTTTCCCGTTTCCAGATTTACTGAAAAATAATTGGGTGGCGTGCTTTGATCTTCACTTCTGATAATGATCTTATTGAGTTTATCATCCATAAAAATTCGGAAGGTTTCAAAATGGTCTTTCTGGCATTGAAAAAGTATTTCTCTCTCTTTTGTGGTTAGGTTGAATTTTGCCAGATAAGGAAAGTTTCCCTGTGGAGATGCTCCAGTGTCATTCTGATAAAATACACAATTTTCATCTTTGATAAATACATTTTTGCCATGTTTCGTTTTTCTTTGAACCAAATTACCCGGATAGTTGTATCTATCACGTGTACTGAGATCATGGATCAATTCCGGGTTACTACCAATTTCAAATAACCAGCCTTTTTTCCATAATTTATCACGGTCATATTCATAATAAATAAGTTCATCTTCCACCTCTGACCAATTTATACCTGAAAAACGGTGTTCTGTTCTAAATAATTCTTCATTGGTTTTTGCGTTTGGTGAGTTCAATCGCATGATCTTATCTCGGTGTTCAACAGTAACTTTTGGATTACCTTCATCTAATACTTCCACCCAGACGAGAGATGAATTTTTAAAGGGTTGCCATTGAAATTTTCTGGGACCTTTATAAGTTCCACCAATAGGAACTTCATCTTGCAAAGGACGTGATAAAAGTTTTGTTACTAATTCTCCTTCAAAATTCCAAATCTCAAATTCTTTGGGAAAACGATAATAAGGAAGCATATAAGAATATGGTCGCTGAATACGTTCAATAAATAAATGCTTATTATCTGGAGAAGGTTTAACTTCACTGAAAATCTCTGGCTTACCAATTTTTCTAATATTCCCATTTTCAGTATTTAATAAAATTAATTGTGAATGAAAATAATGATCAAAGAGTGATTCATCAAATTTATCCTGCAACAGATGCTGATATGTACGAGTTGTACTTATTTTACCATATGTCTCTGCTATGATCGGTGCTAGTGGAATAAATGGTTTGGCTGGTTCTTTATCTCGATCTTCAGGAATGATCTCCAATAAAATGTTCTCATTATCATTGAGCCAGCTAACTAATCCATCTCCTAAGATATCATTAATGAAAAAGTCAGAATAATTGTTGCATTCACCTGTAATTAGGTTAGCAATGATAAGTTGAACTCCATGTTCTGTTTCATTCAATAAAGCTGCATGCTTGTGATCATTTGAAATTGTAATACTTCTGATCTTTGCCTTGGCAGGCAATTGAATGGGAATTCGTGAACTGTTGATCAGATCAAAAATATCTATTTTATTAATGGGATAGCTCTCCATCTCTGCATTCAATCTTTTGCATATATCTTCTCCAGCTAATTTCACAGAAGGTTCAGCCAATTGTTCCAGAGTTTGATGCAGTTGATAACTAATTTCTAAACCGAACTTTTCAAATTGCATAAACTGAATATAAGGATTTCTGGGTGTATCATAAATTTCAACGATATCATCTATAGGAAGTTTATACCCGGTTTCTCCATTTAGTGCCATGAGCACCCCCAATATTATGATAATAATAACTAATTTATTCATGAACGTTCTCCAAAATTCTATCTGATTCTAGGAAGTTAAGGAGTTGAGATTTGTCAAAAGATAAAATAATGGCAGTTCAGCTGAACTGCCAAAACTAATTTATACTAAAAAATTTCGTGATATTAGCTGCTAATTAATTTCCTAAAATACCTAAAAGTACACCAGCACCAACAGCAGAACCAATAACACCAGCTACATTAGGAGCCATGGCATGCATCAGCAGGAAATTGCTCTTATCATATTTTTGGCCCATCGTGTGAACTACTCGTGCACTATCAGGGACAGCACTTACACCAGAAGCACCGATCATCGGGTTCAATTTATCTTTGAGGAAGAGATTCATGAATTTGGCAAATAGAACGCCAGTTGCAGTAGCAATGCAAAATGAAAAAGCTCCTAATGCGAAAATCTTAATTGAACTGGAAGTAAGAAATCCCATATTCACACCATCCACCATTCTCACTGCCTGCGTGGACGCTCCCACACAAAGTCCTAAAACAATCGTAATTATATCTATGAGGGAATTTGAGGCAGTTCTTGCCAGTCGTTCTGTTACACCGCTCTCTTTGAGTAAATTACCAAAGAAAAGCATTCCTAATAGAGATGAAGACCCCGGAGCAATCAGAATCGTGACAAGTGCACCAACAATCGGGAAAAGTATTTTCTCCCTTTTAGTAACAAGTCGTGGAGTTTTCATGCGGATCACACGTTCTTTCTTAGTTGTAAGTAACTTTATAATTGGTGGTTGGATCACTGGAACCAGAGCCATATAAGAATAAGCTGCAATTGCGATAGGTCCTAGAAGATGAGGAGCGAGTTTTGTAGATAGAAAAATTGAAGTTGGTCCGTCAGCTCCACCAATAATACCTATTGCTCCTGATTCCATGACGTTAAATCCTAACAGAAGAGAACCAATAAAAGTGGCAAAGATGCCAAATTGAGCAGCAGCACCGAGAAGAATTAATTTCGGATTTGCTATAAGAGTTGAAAAATCTGTCATAGCACCTATGCCAAGAAAAATAAGAGGTGGGTAAAGTCCGAATTTTACACCGAAATACATTTGCTGCATCACAGATCCCTCAGCATAAACTCCATAAGCTTCAGTTCCCGGCAGATTTCCTAAAATCACACCAAATCCAATTGGAACCAGCAGAAGCGGTTCATAATCTTTGGCAATTCCCAGATAGATAAAAACACCACCAACGATCAGCATGATCAGGTATGGAACTTGGAACTGGGCTAAACCGGTTGTATTAAAGAAATTTATTAATTCTGCCATGATCTCTTAAGCTCCAATTTCAATGAGAGCTTCACCTTCCTGAACTGAGGTACCCTCTTTTACATTAATTTTCATAACAACACCTGTTACAGTTGAAGTAATTTCAGACTCCATTTTCATAGCTTCCAGAATTAACACAGGATCTCCAGCTTTTATACTATCACCTTTTTCTACAAGAAAACGTAGTACCAGACCAGGAATTGGTGCAACTACCGATCCAGTCGCTGCCGTTGCTGGTTTTGGAGAAGTCTTAACAACCTCAAGTACCGGTTGTGTTTTTTCAGAACGAACAATTTCTTTTTTTCTTCGTTCATCATGTTCCAGGTTTATCTCATAATCGATCCCATTTACTTCAACGATAACTTGATCATTTTTATATTTTTTTATTCTGGCATCGTATTTCTCACCATTTATTTTCATATTATATGTTTTCATATCTTACCTCTTCTGCTTTCAAAAATTTTGTTCTCAACCATTCCGGCAGCTTGCCAAACACTTATCGCTTGCCTTTTCCAGGTTAGTTCGATCTTATCTCTTTCCTCAGCATCGTGCAGGAACATCGCGGTGATAGCAGCAACAATTCCATTACTGCTTATATGTCCTTTTGGAGCTGTAACTGTTCCTACGGAAGTTTGTACTTCTACTTTTTTCTTTGTTTTGCTAAGATGCTTCAATGAATTTATTGTCAGACCGGTTAAGAATAGACTTGCGAATACAATGCTCATGCCAAGCACAACAATTCCTGTATAAAACGACATCTTGTTATCATGATAAGCGGAAATCGCTTTCTCAACATCTCTACCGGAAATTCCAAGTTCCTGGAGACTGATATTGAAATTTGGTTGCTCACCAATAGCAAGATATTGCACTATTTTCTTCACAGGAATATTAGTCTGAGCAGAAATTTCCAGTAAAGTTGTATTGGGAAGATATTGTTCTTCTATTTCATCAGCAAAACAAGCAGCAGCTAAAATTATAATTAACAGCAATAATATATTTTTCATATCACTTTCCTATAATGGAATATTGCCGTGTTTTTTAGGAGGGTTGGTAACCCGTTTTGTAGCCAGCATTTCCAGGGCTCGAATTATGCGGAATCTTGTTTGAGCCGGTTCGATGATGTCATCAATATAACCTTTTTGAGCAGCAACGTATGGATTGGCAAATTTAGCTCTATATTCTTCTTCTTTCTCAGATGCTATTTTAGCAGGATCATCAGCTTCATTCACTTCTTTACGGAACACTATCTCAACTGCACCTTTCGGTCCCATCACGGCGATCTCAGCTGTAGGCCAGGCATAGACAAGATCAGCACCCATACTACTGCTGTTCATCACGCAATAAGCTCCACCGTAGGCCTTACGAATGATAATTGTGATCTTGGGAACAGTGGCTTCTGCAAAAGCATAGAGAATTTTGGCACCATGCCGGATTATACCATTCTGCTCCTGGTTGCTTCCCGGCAGGAAGCCAGGAACATCTTCCAATACAACAAGAGGAATATTGAAAGCATCACAAAAACGGATAAATCGTGCAGCTTTTACCGAAGCATTAATATCTAGTACTCCAGCAAGAACTTTGGGTTGATTGGCAATAATTCCAACACTGTGACCGTTCATTCTAGCAAAACCAACTACAATATTCTGAGCATAATTTCTAGAAGTTTCTAAAAAATCACCATTATCTACAATGCTGTTGATAACATCAAGAATATCGTAAGGTTTATGAGCATTAGCGGGGATGACGGAATTAAGCTCTTCGCAGTAACGATCTATAGAATCATTAGGTGCAATGTAAGGAGGAGTTTCCATATTGTTAGAAGGAAGATAGCTGATAAGTTTTTGGACAAGGAACAAGGTTTCTTCTTCATTATCACTAACATAATGGGCAACACCGCTTTTAGTTACGTGCATGATAGCACCACCCAACTGTTCGGTGGTAACATCTTCATTCAAAACAGTTTTTACAACTTTAGGTCCGGTAACAAACATATAACTCGTTTCTTTATTCATAAAAATAAAATCTGTGACAGCAGGTGAATATACTGCTCCGCCGGCACAAGGTCCCATTATGGCAGTGATCTGCGGGATCACACCGGAAGCGCGAACATTACGCAGGAAAATTGAGGCATATCCAGCCAGGGCGTCAACTCCTTCCTGAACTCTTGCACCACCTGAATCATTCAATCCAATAACAGGAGCTCCAACTTTCATCGCCATATCCATCACTTTACAAATTTTATCGGCATGTGTTTTAGAAAGTGAACCACCGGAAACCGTGAAATCCTGAGCATAAAGATAAACTATTTTATTCTTGATAGTAGCACAACCGGTAACAACACCATCACCCATGATCTTGGGCTTTTTATCCATATCAAAATCTGTGCAGCGATGCTCAATGAACATATCAAATTCTTCAAAACTATCTTCATCAACCAGAATTTTAATTCTTTCACGAGCTGTTAATTTACCTTTGGAATGCTGTGCTTCGATACGTTTTTCTCCACCACCTAGTTTAGCCTTTTCTCTCCTTTCCCGGAGATCAGAAATTTTTTCCTGAACCATAATTCTCTCCAATCAATCTCAATATTTAATTTCGGATAACCGACTAATTTTTAGTGATATTGTAGTCAATAACATAATAGTTAAAAAAGGGAAATCTGTTAATATTTGGTAGTATGAATAACTGCTCACAAATATTATAAACTTGACATGTTAGTGCCATGCTAAATTAGTAAGTATGCATTGCTAACAGATATTCGAAATATTTTAATTGAGGAAGCAAATATGGTTAGTATTAAAAACATGTTACCAAATTTTAAAGATATGAACTTGAATCCAATCACACTAGGCTTTCAAGACAAACTTGAAACAGAGTTTATTAATATCCAATACAAAAAAACTATATTTCAGGTTCGGATTTCTTTCTTTCTTGCTGTTTTTTTATACGGTTTCTTTGGGTTATTAGATATTCAGCTTGTGAGTGAAGTTAAAAATTTGATGTGGCTGATCAGGTTTTCTGTTATCGTTCCCATAGGGTTACTGGTTCTTGTAGCTTCCTATGCCAAAGATTTTGAAAAATACCGTGATGCTACTATGTCTTTAACAATGATCCTGTTCAGTATCGGGATTTTATTGATGACAATAGTTTCTCCCAAACCGGTAGATTTTATTTACTACGCTTCCTTGATCGTGACTTTTGTCTTTGTTTATACTTTTGTCGGAATTCGATTTGTGTATGCAACTCTAACAGGTGTGATCATTCTACTTTGTTATGAATTTACAGCATATTTCATCCTGAATTCACCAGCCGAAATTATAGCAAAAAATAACTTCATTTTCTTGAGTACAAATTTTGTTGGAATGCTTGCTGCCTACAGTATTGAATTTTATTCACGTCGTGATTTCTTTATTACCAGGATTTTGGAAAGCAATCAGGATGAAATGATCAAATTGAATAGTGATCTGGAAGAACGGATCAAAGTAAAAACAGCAGAACTCGTGAAAACCAACCAGGGGCTCATTAAAGAGATCAAGGTAAGAGAAGAGGTTGAGAATGAACTGCTCACAGCGAATGTGAAATTGAACAACTTGCTAAATGACACTGTCGGAGGACTCGTATCTGCTATCGAACTGAGAGACCCTTATACAGCTGGTCACCAAAGACGTGTTACGCAACTGGCAATGGCAATTGCTCAAAAATTGAACCTTCCTAAAGATAAACTTGATTGCATTCGTATAGCTGCTATGATCCATGATATTGGAAAAATAAATGTTCCTGCCGAAATTCTAAGTAAGCCAGGTAAAATTAACCAGTTTGAACTTGAACTGCTTCAGAATCATCCGCAGGCAGGTTATGATATTTTAAAAGCGATCGAATTCCCCTGGCCGATTGCGGAAACTGTATTGCAACATCATGAACGGATGGATGGTTCAGGTTATCCCAATGGACTGAAAGAGGATGAAATTCTTATCCAGGCAAAAGTAATCCATGTGGCAGATGTTGTGGAAGCGATGTCTTCGGATCGACCATATAGGCCAGCCATGGGAACGGAGATAGCTTTGAATGAACTCAATGAAAATAGAGGGATTCTTTATAATGATGAGATCGTTGATACTTGTTTGAAGCTGTTTATTGAAGATAACTTTAAATTTGAGGAGAAAAACAAAGAGAAATGGGTTTTAAGCAAATAGCTATTAGCAATTAGCCGTTAGCTATTAACCGTTAGCATTTAGCTGATAGCAATATAATCTCTTTCCGGATCTTATCAATTTCACATTTCCAATTTATCCCTCCACTTCCACGCTTCAATCCATTAACTCATCAACCCTTTCACACTTATACTCTTTAACGCTTTAACTCTTCAACTCACCAACTCTTTTACCCTTCAGCCTCACCCTACTGTCCCTCTCCCGCTCCTCAAGTTAAGGTGAAAGCCTGGTGATCGTTTTCCGAAAGTATTCAGAAAGCCGACACTTCACATGAGAGGGAACATAAGAATTTGTGAAAGAAAATCGCAAATCTTGCAATCCGCTTTCCCGCTTAACCGCTTCTACCCATCAACTCTTCTACCCTTCAGCCTCACCCTACTGTCCCTCTCCTGCTCCGCTGTCGCATTAGAGGGAACATAAGAAGCTGTTGGGAGAGGTTTTATCTCTTATACTCCCTCTCCTGAGGAGAGGGCTGGGGAGAGGCATTATTTTCCTAAATATTCCAACTTGAAAAATTCGTCAGAATGGCAACTTTATGCGACCAAAATGCACGCAAATGCAAAATAGTCGCGACTTTTTTGCAAAGTGATGCATAATAGTCGTGATTAATTTTTCGTGCTTCTACCCATTAACCCATCAACCCTTCTACACTTACACCCTTCAACTCTTCTACCCATCAACCCATTAACTTCTCTTTGCTAACCCTCTCGGGATTTACTAGGCATCTCATTCAAAATAAATTCCTAGCGAAACTGAATATGTCGGAATTCTACCGAAAACAAAATTTGGTTCAATATTAACTGTGAACCTTTTGTTAAGATGGAAACCGTAACAGATAGCCAGAGCGGTAATAAAATCTCTTTCATGTCGAAGATCAATGTCCTTATTAATCTGGGGTACAATATAAAGATCGAATTTGCTGGAAGTAAACGGTCGGAGAAACAAAGCTAAACCGAAGTTAACGAAATCATGGTAATGGTATTGGTCGCTTTCCCAGTGGGAATAACCAAAATTCAGCTGCGGGAACATAAAGGTTTGCCTATTTCTTGGTTTGAAGCTAATCGACAAGGAAATGGTGTTTACGTTATATTTGCCGATCTTAGAAAACCCGGCAACAAAATCGAATTTCTGAGCTAACGAAATACCGACAGCAGTTACAGGATATGATTTATCATAATGCCTAAGAATCCCGGAACTCACACCTATTCCGAAAGCCTTATCCGCATAATATGATTGTGCCTGAACGTTAACGATAAAATACAAAAAAAATAAAATTAGTATGAATCTGTTTTTTCTAATCATCTTCACATCCTGTATTAAGTTATAAGCCTTATTTATGTGTATAAATTAATTTGTCAAAATTTTCGTTACAATTGTTATCTTTTCGCTTTTAGCTTCCCCGCTTAACCTCTTCTACCCATTTACTTATTAACTCTTCAACCCATCAACCCTTCTACGCTTTTACTCTTTCACCCTTTCACGCTTACACCCTTCCTCGCTTCCTCGCAGTTATTACACACTGTTAAATACTATTGTGCTTGACATGGTTTTGTTGTTTTTCAATTCTCTAATTGTTTAATTATGGATAAATAAAGCATATAAATGGTAAAAATGAGTAAACTGAAAGCTATTGATTTTTTTTGCGGTGCAGGTGGTATAACTTGCGGTCTGCAACAAGCAGGTATTAAAGTGCTTGCCGGAATTGACGTAGATAAAACATGCAAAGAGACTTATGAATACAACAACAAATATATTAATTACGTTGAATTAAAAAGTGAAGAAAACGGACCTATTTATATAGATAGAAATATAAATAAACTTACTTTTAAAAATTTATCTGATCTTACGAAAATTGAACAAAATGATGATAATCTAATTTTTGTAGGTTGTAGCCCCTGTCAATTCTGGACTCAATTGCATACTACAAAAGAAAAAGCACGTGATTCAAAAAATCTCTTAACTCAATTCCAAGGTTTCGTTAAACACTTTAAACCAGGATATGTAATAATTGAAAATGTTCCTGGTTTGGAAAAAAGAAAGAAGGAAAGCAAGTTAGACAAGTTTTTGCTCTTATTGGATAAGCTGGATTACAAATATGATGCTGATGTTTTAAATTTCAGTAAGTATGGAGTTCCTCAATCTCGAAAACGCTATATTTTAATGGCAAGTAGAGTGGGTGAAATTTCTCTTCCAGAATCCGACAGTAAGTTAGCAATGGTGAGAAAGTACATTGGAGATAAACAAAAATTTCCAAAACTGGATGCGGGACATCAGGACGCATCTTCAAATCAGAATTCAGTATCAAAACTCTCAGAAAAAAATATCAAAAGGCTTAAAAAAACACCTGCTAATGGTGGGAATAGATTGAGTTGGGCAGATGATGAAGACTTACAAATACCTGCGTATAAAGATAATCCTGATATTTTCCGAAATGTTTATGGAAGGATGTTTTGGGATAAACCGGGACCAACTATAACTACTAAGTTTTTGCACATCTCAAACGGCCGTTTTGCCCACCCTGAGGAAAACAGAGGTTTATCAATTAGAGAAGGCGCAACTTTACAAACTTTTCCACAAACATATCATTTTAAAGGAAACAGTATGGTTTCCATCGCAAAACAAATTGGTAACGCTGTACCACCGGAATTGGCAAGAAGGATAGGTTTACAATTACTGGAGATAAATAATGGCTAAGTTTAAAGCGAGTGCAAGAGTAATTGATATGTTGGGTCGTCAACAGATTGCTGGTATTCCTACAGCAATAAATGAGTTATTTAAAAATGCACATGATGCCTATGCTGATCATGTAGAAATTGATTATTTCAGATCCGATGGTCTTCTCGTTATTCGTGATGATGGTATGGGTATGACTTATGAAGAATTCGAATCTCGGTGGTTAACTTTAGCTACAGATAGTAAAATCACTTCTAAACAAAATACATTACCTCCTCATGATCCTAATAAACAAAAACGTCCTCTGTTGGGTGAGAAAGGAATCGGGAGATTATCATTAGCTGTTATTGGACCTCAGATATTAGTGCTAACTAGAGCTAAGAGAGGAAAGAAATTATACGATACTGTTTGTGCTTATATTCATTGGGGAGTTTTTGAACTTCCCGGAATTAATTTAGATGATGTTGAAATTCCAATAAAACTTTTCAAGGATGGTGAGTTACCAACACAGAATGATATAAACTCAATGATTTCGGATTTTATTACAAATTTAGATGAAATTAATAAAAAATTCGAAAATGAGAGAATTATTAAAATAGTTAATGAAGTTAAATCTTTCAAATTAAATCCGGTCGAATTTGACGGATTCTTAGAAAATAGTCATTATTTGTCATTAACTGGTGATGGATTCGGAACTCATTTTTATATTCTACCAGCAACAGATTTGTTGGCTGATGATATTGACATAGGTACTGATGATAAAGCATCACCATTAGAGAAAGCATTACTAGGTTTCACGAATACAATGACACCTGGACATCCTAAACCAGTAATAAAAGCTTCTTTTAGAGATCATTTGAATGATCTTACATATAACAACTTGATTAAAGAAGAAAATTTCTTTACTCCATATGAGTTTAATAATGCCGATCATCACTTGATAGGTGTTTTTGATGAATACGGTCAGTTTAACGGCAAAGTAAGAATTTATGGAGAAGAAATAAATGATTATATAATCCCTTGGAATGATGCAAAAGGAAAACAAACTTTATGTGGGAAATTTGATATAAACATTGCCATTGTTCAAGGAGAATCAAGATCTACCACTATACCAATTGATGAATACGCTGAAATCACTAGGAAAATGAATTGTATTGGAGGATTATACATTTATAAAAATGGGATAAGAATTTTACCTTACGGTGATACAGATTTTGATTGGTTGGATATTGAATTTAGGCGAACAAAATCTGCTGGCTATTATTATTATTCTCATCGAAGGATGTTTGGAGTTATCGAAATAAATACAGTTAATAATTTTGAGTTGATGGAAAAATCTGGGCGGGAAGGATTTAGAGAGAATTTTGCGTATAGACAATTCAAGTCAATTTTGAAGAATTTTTTACTTCATACTGTTGCAGACTTTTTTAGAGAGAAAGGATCATATACTGAGTTATTCACAAGTATAAAGGATGAATTGCAAAAACAAGATGATGTAAGAAAAAAAAGAGAAAAGAAAATTAAAACTAAAAGAGATAATTTTAAAAAAGAATTGGATTCTTTTTTCAATAAATATGATAAAACTGAAATCGAGAAAGATGGTTCAGATTTAATTAAGAAATTACAAATTGATCTTTCATCAATACAGAATATTCATGATAAAAAAGAAGCGGCTAAACAATTATTATATTTGGAAAAAAATGCAATTAGAGATCTTAATAGTTTAATGAATTCGTATAGAATTGTAAAACCTAGAATAGGTTTGTCAAAAGCTTTAATGAAAGATTGGACAGATTATCAAAATGCACTCTTAGATATTGAAATTAAATCATTTAATCCAATTAAAAATATGATTGAATCTGAAATTAGCAACAAGGTGAAAAATGCAAAGTTAGAAATTAACAAACAAGTCAGATTCGAAAATGCGTTAAAAGAATTAGAATTGGAAGTTAAGAGATCGACAAATACAGAAAGTAAAGAAACAAAGAATAAACTGATAGAAGTTTCATCTGAAGCAAAAAGAGCAATATCACAAAGTGTCAGAAATATGTCAGACACAGTTTCTCGTGTTTTTTCAGAATTTAATCGTATTAATTTTAATACATTTGAAAATGATCAACTTATTCGGAAAAGGCTCAAACTTGAGGAAGCAATATTAAACACAAAGAATACTGAAGTTGCCTTTTTAATAAATTTAAGAGAACAATTGGAAAGTATTACTCTTAAGGAAGGTGTTTCAAGTTTAGATCAAATTGAAGCCCTCGAGCAACGTATTATATATCTTGAAGAACAAGCAGATTTTGATTTGCAATTAACTCAGTTGGGTATGGCAATTGAAGTTGTTAATCATGAGTTTTCATCAAGTGTGAAATCAATTAGAAAGAATTTAACAGAATTAAAAGCATGGACAGATATCAATGAGCATATGGAACCATTATATAACTCTATAAATTCAAGTTTTACTCACCTGGATAATTACCTAAATCTATTTACTCCTTTACACAAAAGAATTTATAAAGATAAAATAGACATTACAGGAGCAGTAATTTATAAATATTTACATGATTTGTTTCAGGCACGCTTAGACAGACATGATATAAAGCTTAAGTATTCAGAGAGTTTTCTTAAATTTTCCATTTTGGGTTTTCCATCATCGTTCTATCCTGTATTTGTGAATATCATTGATAATGCCATTTATTGGTTAAAAGATAGAACAGGATTGAAATTAATTAAACTGGATATTTTGAATGATGCATTCATAATATCTAATAATGGACCGATTATCTTAGAAAGAGATAAGCAAGCGATTTTTGAACTTGGTTATACGAAAAAGCCAGGTGGTAGAGGATTAGGTTTACATATTTCGAAACAAGTATTACAAAAAATTGATTATGACTTAATTCTTTTAAGTAATTTTAAAGAATATTCTGTCTCATTTGCAATAAAACCAAAAGATGTAAATCCTGAAATGGAGAATTTTGATGAATAATGCGTTTCAAAGTATTTCAAAATCAATCGTTAAAGAATTTTTACATACAGCTGTTATAATAGATGATAGAGCTTTTACAGCTCAAAAGGAAACTTTACCTGAAAAGACAGTTACTCCAACTAGATTAAATAGAACAAATAAATCAGTTAAAGTAATTAAAAAACTACCAAATCCATATTCATTCCACAGCTTAGATGCACAAAAATTGATTAGTTCTTTTGCTTCTAAAGGACTAATTTGCTCTGTATTATGTCCATCTGTTGTTGAAGCAATCGAAGAAGAAAGTAATAATACAATACTTGCAGCAACCAATTCTGATATTGTTATAATCGATTGGCAAATTCATCATCATCATGATGGTGAAATTGCATTGAAAATAATTAAAGAAATTTTAGAGAATGATTCTGTTCCTGACAGATTAAGATTCATTTGTATATATACTGGATCAAATGATATGGCTACGAAAATTAGTGATACTGTAAAAAGTGAAATATTTGAACAGCAGCATCTAGAATTCACATTAGATAAAAATAATTTAATTTTTAAAACCAATTCAGTTGTTATTTCTCTAATAGCTAAAAAAGAGACACCTCTTCCTGTGAACTATAGGCATTTGGTTGTCTCAGAAGAACAACTCCCAGAAAAAATTATTGAAATTTTCACAAAACAGTATTCTGGGTTAGTTTCCAATATGACAATGAAAGCTTTATCAGCAATAAGAGATAATTCTCAGAAATTATTAGCTAAATTTTCAAAAGAATTAGATTCAGCTTTTCTGACTCATAGAGCAACCATATCAAAACAAATTGATGCTGAAAATCATTTAATCCAATTTATTTGTAGTGAGATAACTTCTATTTTGTCTAACGATTCATTGATTGAACCTTGGATTGATAAAAAAACAATAGAAATGTGGTATAATAACAAAATTGCGGAAGATAAAGAATTTGATTATGAAAATGTACAAATCAAAAGAGATATTATATTAAACTGTCTTCATTCTGGAATAGCCAACACGACAATAGAAAATCTAGGAAATAAAAAGAAAGATAAACTATACCAAAAGCTTACACAATTATTATCAAATATCTATAATGATAATTTAGATCTGGAATTTGCTCGTTTGTCACTTTACAAAACACGTTATAAGAGAAAAAGACCTTTTTTAAATACTGGTACAATTATTCAAAATTTAAAAACAAAGAAATATTGGGTGTGTATTCAACCTAAATGTGATTGTGTTAGATTGGAAGATTCCAAGCATTTTCCATTATTACCATTGTTAAAAGAGTTAAAAACAACTTCAAGAATAAGTTTACCTACATTTGAAATTGGAAATACCAATCGATTTTGGTTTATTCCAACAATTCCAAGTTATTGTGAAATGTATGAATTTAAATCTGCGTTGCAAAATAAGGATTTGATTTATTCAAAGAGGCAAAAAGACAATTGGATTTTTCTAACTAAGAACAGAGTTCAATTTAAATTCATTGTTGAACTCAAAGATGAGTTTGCACAAGATATTTTGAATAAATATGCATCTATTCATTCACGTGTGGGGACTAATCCATCAGAATGGTTGAGAAAGATAACTTTATAAATTTATTTCTTAAATGTATTTTTTATGACCGATATTTATTCAAAATCCAAACGTTCGCAAATTATGTCAAAAATCTCCGGTAAAGATACAAAGCTGGAGAATATAGTAAGAAAGTATCTTTTCTCAAAAGGTTATAGATTCAGAATAAACGACAAACGTTACCTCGGGAAGCCTGATATAATTCTTCCAAAATATAAAACTGCTATTTTTGTACATGGTTGTTTCTGGCATGGTCATTCATGTAAAAGAGGTCATTTGCCGGAAACCAATCGTAAGTTTTGGGAAAAGAAAATTGGGAATACTATTAAACGGGATCAAAAGAATAAAGCCGAATTAGAATCTCTGGGTTGGAAAGTAATTGTCATTTGGCAATGTGAGATAAATACGAAGCAGAAATTGCAATCAAGGATGAAAGAAATAATTGAGCAAATACAATGTATCTAAACGAAATTAATAAATCAGAGCCGTTTCAGTCGAATATGTCTGTTAATTATTTATTCTTCTGTTTTCTCGACTTCCTTTTCTTTTTTCTTGTTTTTGAACATGCTTCCAAGTGGAGCCCAGATAAATAAGAGATGGAATACTGAACCAAATAATAACAGCTTTCCCACATCGTCTTTATAAGGTGTCCCTTTTAAGATACTGGCAGTTCCAATAATAATAACTCCCCAGATAATTGCACTGACAATAATTAAATAACCGATCTTTGTTTTTGTTATTTTTTTCTCCTTTTTTGCCTCTTCCGTCTGAGCACATTTTGTGCCTCAGACACCTTCTCCAAAGGAGAAGGACAAGTAGACTAAGTACATTACTATCTCTTCAAATCCCTCTCCTCTGGAGAGGGTTGGGGCGAGGCGTTTATCTTATCTTTTTTTTCTATTTCCCTCTCCTCTGGAGAGGGTCAGGGAGAGGCGCTAATTCTCTTTTCAATTTCATCAAAACAGTATTTAAATTATTTAAGATTTCTTCATTATTAATTCGAATAACTTTATATCCCAAAGTTGTTAGAATATCATCTCTTAATTTGTCGTGTTCTTTTTGATAATCGTGGATCTTTCCATCAACTTCAATTACTGTTTTATTATTCAAACAGAGAAAGTCAGCAACAAAGAAATGCTTTTTGTTTTCATAATCAAAAATGATCGGTTCCTGACGTTTGAATTTAAATCCCTTAAATCTGTGAGCACGTAATTTTTCCCATAGTATCATCTCGGCAGGAGTTGATCTGCGCCT
>CAZSOM010000003.1:0-21418 GCA_964608295.1 uncultured Candidatus Cloacimonadota bacterium | reverse complement strand
AATTGTTGTGCCGTTATTTTTTATTGCTTCCTTTAAAATTTCTTTTGTATATTTTACAACTTTATTAATATCTCCAGCATTCAGTTTAATTCCGGGTTTTCTTGGGTCTAATTTACAGCGATATAAAATTTCTGCTGCATATATGTTACCAAGTCCTGCAATTACCTGTTGGTCAAGTAAAATATTCTTAACAGGAGCAGTTTTTTTTGTTAAAATTTTACACATATATTTTTCATTGAAATCAAGAGATAAAGGTTCAACTCCAAGCCTATTAAAAGCTTCCACTTCATCAGCTGATTTCATGATTTGGATTTTACCAAAAGTACGAATATCATTGAATATCAATTTAGTCCTGTCAGAAAAAATGATCTCTGCTCTGGAATGTCTTGAAGTTTTAGTTAGGTCAGTTTCAAAGATTAATTTACCCGTCATTCGCAGGTGAATTACAAGCTTATATTTTTTCGAAGTTTGTAATATTATATATTTCCCACGCCTATTTATAGTTTCAATTATTCCCAAACTTGTAACCGGAATTTGCCAATCAATAGTTCCGGGACGTAATTCTACCAGTTCTTTAATTTCCTTTCCAAGAACCAGGTTATTCAATCCGTTTATCACGGTTTGTACTTCGGGAAGTTCAGGCATTTACTTTTCTTCCTTTAAACAATTCTTACAGATACCCTTCAAATTAATATGATGCTCTGTAACTTTGTGCCCATCGATGACATTATTGTCATAACAATCATATGTTTTATCAAGATCGTATATCTTGTTGCATTTCAAACATTTAAAGTGAATATGCGGTTCTGTGTTATATTCATATCGCACTTCATTTTCAAACAATGAAAGAGCTACTAATATTCCTTTCTCTGTGAATGTTTTCAGGGTATTATACACTGTGGTTTTTGATAGCGTTGGCATCTCATCTGCTAACGCTTGATAGATCATATCTGCGGTTGGATGTGTCTTATAATTTCGCAAGTATTCAAGTATCTTAATCCGTTGTATTGATGGAGCTATATTATGCTCTTTCAAGACCTCAATAATATTTAACATTATTACTCCCTTGCTACAATAACAACTTTGTAACGATTACAAATTTGAAATCAGTATTCCATTTGTCAAGTCAAAATTTGAGTAAAATTGTAAGTCCTTATAAGACTATGAATTGTTGAAAATGTATTTTAAATTAACAACTATATAATAAAAAAAACTAATTGTATTTATAATATTGTAAAGGGTAAAAAACTGACTTCAAATAATACGAATAATCAATAAACAATTATCTAATTATTTAGAAAAGTTCACTCACTTTCACATCCGGATGTGTGTATCGTTCTTTTTCTGCTGTCTTTTTGTTAAACTCAATAGCCTGTTGCGGACACCAGTGAAAGCAGGCATGGCATTGCTCACAATGATGTTGCCAGACTGGTTGTTTATGCTCGTTCAAAATGATATTTTCCACCGGACAAACTTTTGCACAGATTGTGCAGCCATTACATTTTTCAGTGAAGAAAAACGTTTTATCAGATCTGGGAGCATGCCAGGCAAAAGCTGGATAGATCAATGAAGTTTGCAATTTACCTTTGAATGGAACTTTCTTCATTGGAATGTTTTGCTTTTCAAAAACTTTCTGGGTAAATTCATCTATCACGATATTCGCTTTTTCAATTATTGGTTTTGCGCTTTCCTGAGAATGTGCTTTGCCCATCAGCACATAATTACTGGGCATTACTACATCTCCGAAAGCATCAACGTTTATATTTTTCTTCTTCATATCAGTTTGGAATGATCCTAAAGCATTACCAAAACTTCCTGCATAATTTGTCATAACAAATACATAATTTGCTTTGGTGATGTTAACTATTTTTACAAATTTTTTAAACAAAATCGGCATATCCCAGGAATAAATTGGAAACACAAAACCCAGAATATCAGCTTCAACAGGTTTATTGAAATCAAGCTTTGAGTTAACATGTATTAATGCACAATCTCCGATTTTTTCTGCAATTCTTTTAGCAATTGCCAGTGAATTCCCTGACCCTGTAAAATAAAATATCTTATTCATGAGATCTCCTCTTTTTTTAGTCACATAATTTGTAATTTCTTTTTCTGAAAGCAAATTCTTGCGAAGGTTTTATTAGAGCCTTCACAAGGTTGTGTGATATAGTTTAGCTTATTGCTATTTAAGCAAAATCATTTTACGAGTATTATTAAAGTTTTCACCCGCACGCATTCTGTAAAAATAAATTCCAGATGAAACTGCTTTTTGGGAATCATCTTTACCATCCCAGATCACGGAATGACTACCAGCATCTAGTTGGTTTTTGACAAGCTGACGAACCCTTTGACCTTTCATATTGTATATTTCAATATTCACTTGATAATCTTCTTTCAGCTCAAAGTTGATCTTTGTTTCAGGATTGAATGGATTGGGGGAGTTCTGATAGAGTGCATTTACCACTGGGGTTAATACTGTTTCACCATCTGTACCATCCCAGTTTACAATTTCTGTATTGGAAACATCACTCTTATTTTCCTGATCATAAACAGCTGTAATACGATATCCATATTCTCCTGCAGATCCCAAAATATCTTCGTAAACTAGTTCCGTAGTTGAATCTAATAATTCATATGTTCCTGAATCTATATTTCTATAGATATTAAAATTCTGGAATTCACGGCTAGAACTCTGTTGTTTCGATCCAGAAGTTTCAGTTGGTTGTACATGTTCCCAGGTAAGTGATACGACATCGACATCCAAAACAGCTTCTAGATTTATCGGAGTTTGCAGATAATACAATTCAAAACCAATTGGAGTAATTTGATTTTCCAAAACAACTACTTCTTCAATTGTAATTGTTTCGTATCCATCTAAAGACGCTGTCACATCATAATTTCCCACAGGAATTACAATCCAAAACTCTCCAGAAGCATCAGGATTTACATTCATTGCACCTACACTAATCTCTAGATCTTCAGGACTTGTCATTGGAATTAATGAAACTGTACCCTGAATAGTACCGGTAACCAAGGGTGTGATGGACGGGAAAATTATGTAATCTACCCAGGCACAATCATCAGGGATCATAGTAGAGCCATCACTGCCGTCTTTCACATAAACCCAATCAAATGTATGCGTACCAATTTCAACATTATAACTAGCGAAGCTCCAAGGACTGGAGCCATCTCCTTCTGGCTGGAACTGATCAACCTTTTCACCATCGATCATAAAAAATAAACCATCATAGAAATATTCTTGAGATGGACTATACTCGCAGGAAACTTTATACCAAAAACTAAGTTCTCCAGCCAATATAACATCCAGTGTAATGCTCATGAAAGAAGCTTGATCATGCGTAACAGGTGAAGATTTCGCACTTGCAGCTCCGCTGTAGAATTCAGTTGTATCAATGCTCCAATCTACATTAGCTAATTGATTTCCCAAAATGATATCATCATTTGACCAGGTTATATCATAACCCTGAAATTCCCATGGATATTGAACAAATCCACCACTTTCAAAATCTTCTCGATGAATTCCAACCTGAGCAGGAAAATCTTCAACTGCATCATAAGCTCCAGCTTCCACCTCAAAACTAAGAATAATTGGTGTTTCAAAGGGTATACTGACATCAGCAGTTAAATTATAAATGGCATCAGTTTGAGATTCACTTCCAATCGCTCCCAGATTTAATGATTCTGTTTCTATTGAAATCCCGGTCATCGCACAAGTTAAAGTTGCAATTGCCTCTGGTGAATCTGCCATCCCTTCATTCAAAACAGGAATTGTAATTATCACTGTTTCATCAGGATCAATAGCTCCATTATTATTACCAGCACTATCGTCGATCATCATTTCACCAATTTCTAAAATTGGAGCATACAACATGATCGGGAAATAACTCGTCCAGGTTTCAGAGCCATCAGTTGCATTTAATTCAAATATAACATTATGCTGATCAGGTACGTTATCATCAACTGTTACGGCAAATCCATTATTAATGCTTACCACCGAACCTGAATTGATCGTTCCGTAGACTTCTGTGTCATCCGTGATAGTCACATATTCATCAATTGTTGAAATTGTTATTTCAACGTTTGTAGCTTCCACAGTTCCGATGTTTTCCACATCAATACTCAATAGGATATCTTCACTGAATTCAACCAATCCATTATTGTTTCCTGCTGAATCATCAATTATCATTTCATCAAAAACAACATAAGGTCCGGAAGGTGGGATCACTGAAACTAGAGAAGTATAACGATAATAATTCTGTTTTGTAACAGTTATCAAAACAACATCACCGGGCAATTGCGGTTCTATGGAAATTGAGGTTGGAGCTCCTGTCCCATCTGCAACTCCGATGATCTCATCATTCACGGTTAATGCGATGAAAGAACCATCATTGGCTGTAACAGTGTAGGAATCAATTCCACCAAGCAATACAGGATCATGCAGAACAGTCAAATCTTGTGGAACTTCCGAATAAACTGTGGTGAATGCATCTCCATGATGATGGAAAAGATTGTAGGTTACTTCCTTATTATTAGTATTATAGGGCCAGCTTGATTGTTGCAGGAAGTATTTTCCGGCTGCATTCCCAAAAGCAGGAAGAACATCCCTGGATTCAGGCGTAGTAACGTATTCTGGCATAAAATCCGGCCACATATTATCATACAATCCCCAAACATAAGTATCATTCACAAAGGAGTAGGAAACCTCTGAAGCAGCCAGGATGCCAAGGCAACCGGAATTTTCTCCATTATAAGTATAACGGTGAAACTTCTCAGCAAAACATTCACCGGTCATATTATATTTACCTGTGAGACAATTAATGGAAAACACGAATGTAAGGTCGGTATTGGTTAGTGCATTGATACTACCACTATTATAAGAAGGTTCTCCCCATCCGTCTGTTCCTCCATGATCACGATGCTGCAGGATGAAAGCTCCGCTATTTATAGCATTGTTTACCATTGTAGCATTTCCACCTGACCAACCACCCAGGGTCGCTGGAGAATCAGGAATATAACCCAGTCCATCTTCTGCAAAATAATTCAGAACTGCTGCTGTATTGGTTGCAGTAGACCACGGATCAACATTTGGATTTCCACCGTAAACAGCATTAATCCTGGTGGGTGTTTTCCCTTGCACAGTTGAAAAATATCCACCAACTGTTTCAGAACAAATCTGGAACCAGCGTTCTGTCTGCCAGCCTAAAGCTGTGATCGGTTCGTTGTAGAAACTTGGATTTGTGGGAGGATTTCTTTCGTAATCCAAAAATTTTGTGATCATCGTATTCAAATGAGTTTCATTCTGAGCTGTCATTCTAGCCAGGATAACATCAGGCATACTGTTCCCGCTCACGTCAGCATAAATATTATCGGAAGCGCAGTAGTTATTCCAGATGGGAGAAACTATCGAATTTCCGGTTGTACCATAATCACCGATCAACAAGATTGCCGAAGGTGCAGGATCCCAGCCGGAAACCGGATCCATGATACTATTAATGTAACTTTCAATGGCAGTGGTTGTATTACCACCCATTTGAGCTGTAGTCATCACAGTTGTTGAAATTCCCTGCTGCTGACGGAATATTTTAATTGAATCTGCCCAGACAAGAAAGGTTGGGTCATCAGGTGTGATAATGAGATATTCAAAACCATCACGTGTATTGTCACGTTGTGAATAATCAATGATTGGAAGAGATTCATGGTTTAAAATCACATCTTCTAAAATTGGATCCCACCAGCGGCTGCATAGTCGTTCAACACCAATCTGTCCATTTCCACCAACGAAATTAACTTCTAATTTTAAATCACGATAAACTATCAATTCTTTGGTTACCGGATTATATTGGAAAGGTGTGATTCCCAACATTACCACATCAACTCCCCTGATCTGGGTTGGTTTGGAAAGTTGAACAATTTCCTTTGGATAAAATTCATTTATTGAATAAACTTCGTTGTCCCTGTTATATTCCAAAGGATCATCTTCTGTGTCCAATGGAATGCGGAAGGCAGGAGCCATTTCAATATTTGTGAACTTTTCTATTCGATATTCAAGATTATTTAGCTTAGCTTGGGAACCTTGCGGAATTGCGATGTATCGTCCACCACCCGGAAGATCGGGCATACCTTCATCATTCGGTAAAAAATTACCAGGCAAAGTTATCGTCTGCAACATCTCTCGATTGATCTCTTGTTCAATAAAATTGAATTTTTGGATCGAGTGATTGATCTGAACACCAAAAGAGCTTTGGGATTCAAGCGTAAATCCCTGCTCATCCCAGCTATCAATGTATTCCACAGCCTGATTCAAATTAGCAGAAAGTGAAAGAGTGAAAATAATAAAAATGATTATCGAAAAATACCTCATGTTCTATCCTCCAATTTATATTTTTGTATTCTCAATTTTACATGCAATAATTATTCCTATAACTGCTTGTAAAACACTTATTTTGTTGTAATTAGAATGGTTTTTTTAGCTATTTGAAATCCTTTTCTCTCTTTGTTATCCTCAGTTTGATTGGGAATCTTGCTAATCCACAATCGGAATTGCAAATGACAGAGAATTCTTTATGTAGCTTATTTGAAACCTTACGGATGGTCAAAGACCTCTGTAATGGTTGAGAATTAATCAATTAAATCCACCATTGCAAAGGTTTAAATCTATAACCAAACCCCCTTTCAATTCCCCCTTTCAAAGGGGGACAAAACAAAAAATTATTTCAACAATAACATTTTCCTATTTAAATCAACATTTCCAGATTTTAATTTATAGAAATATATTCCAGATGCGACTGGTTGGTTGTTTTCATCAGTTCCGTTCCAGGTGACTGAACAAGTTTTTCCCCCTCGTCCTTCAATAAACTCAGGACGGTGTCCGGCAACTGACGGATGACACAAGCTCGGAGAAAGATCCTTAACTCTTTGACCTTTCAAATTATAAATTATTAGTTCGCTTTGTTCGTTTAATTCGTTGCTAATGGTAAACGAAATTGTCGTACTTGGATTGAAAGGATTAGGATAATTTGATAACTCATAATTCATAACTTCTAATTCATAATTATCCACTCCTGTTTCACCAATCTCATCTAATAATTGTGTCATGAACGATTCAGCATCCGCATCAAACATAAAATAAAGCGGGAAACCAAGCAAAACAAAACATCCATTTGGCTGAGCTTTTAGAGCGCAATTCTCACCAATATTTGGATTACCGGCAACACCATCATATTGATAGATCCCACTAGTTGATTCAGGGAAGATCGAGATGTAAGGCAGCATCCCGCTAAACGCAACATGAACCTTATCAGGATCGATACTTAAATTTTCATAATCATCGGAAGTAGCTCCGGTAAATTCCCATTCATAAACCTGTTGAACCTCACTGCAATTCAAGAAATCCGATATGAAGAATTCCGGGATTTCCAGCGCAGTTTTCCAACCTGAAATAATTAAATTCCCCCCTCCAGCAAGATAGCAGCCCAGCACATCCAGGTTTTCATTAATACTGTGACTTATAATATCATCATCATGCAAAATGATTGTTGAGAAGTTTACAATGTAATCAAGATCAAGAGCTCCTTCATCAGCATAATCATAGGTTGTAATATTACTATTGATAATATCTTCATAAAATTCATCAACCGTTGTATCATCAGGATTTCCAGGAATTCCATTACCGTCATTTGTTTCATCAATTACCAGAATTCCCTGATCAAATGGAAAGTTGAGTGGTGTAGCTTCATAAACTTCCGAGAATGGTGTTTCAAATTCATCTTTTATCGCTTTCAATTTGTAGTAGTACGTAGTTCCATTCACAACATTATTATCCGTGTAAGAAGTTTCGGTTATTATTTCTGAATTGATCAGAAGAAAAGGATCCTCGGGAGATTCAGCTCTATAAAGATTATAGCCGTCAACCCCAACTTCCGGCCAGAATTCATTCCAATAGATGATCACACTTTCATCAGCTGAATAGGCATTATTTATCTCTGCTTGCTCGTAGGTGCTGCCTGTGTGTAAAACCCAATTATTTGGATCAATTTCTACATTATCATAAACAGAAATATCAGTCATCGCAATAGTTTGAACTGGCTCATTTGGAGTAGCTTGCACAAGCACAGAATCATGATCTGCTTCATAATTAATATGGAAGGGAACATCCAGATAGAACTCGGTATCAGTATTGGATTCGGTTTGCACATAAGTCATTATACGAGGAATTGCCAGGTAAGGATTGAAGAAGTATGTGTACTTTATGGAAGGCAAGCCCGGCTGATAGATCCATTGCAGGAAAAACTGATCCAAATCCAAACCACTCACGTTTTCGCACACTTCCTGAAAATCATCAGTGACTACATTCCCATTATGATAAGCCAAGAAATATTCCTGCATGATCTGGAAGAAAACTTCATCTCCTGTTTTCAACCTTAACATATGCAGAACTGAAGCAGGTTTCTCGTAAGTTGCAGGAGTGAAATATCCATTGGGCGGAGGATCGTAAACAGTGTGAGGAGAGCTTCCTCCCCAGGCCAAATAATATTGTTGAATTGAGGAATAAACATAATCCACCATCGCTTCGAATCCCTGCCAGGCTTCCATATACAATGCTTCCGAATAAGTAGCAAATCCTTCTGAAAGCCAAATATCCTTCCAGGTAAGACAAGTGAGACAATCACCATACCATTGATGTGCCAGCTCGTGAGCAATAACTATCTCTCCACCGTGATTTCCATTGATATTCGTGCTTCCCAGAGTTGTCATCGTTTGATGTTCCATGGCACTGTAAGTAGCAAAATTGGTAACAGCATTTCCATACTTCTCGAATGGATACTCACCGTAAAGTTCTGTGAATGTTTCCATCATAAAAGGCAGGTTGGAAAAATCCTCGGTTGCATTTGCAACCAAACCCGGAGAAGCGAAATTCTGAATTGGAATACTGCCAAATGAATCATTTATTTCCACATAATTCTGGGCAACGATAGAGACGAGATAGGTTGCCATTGGATTTGAACCTTCCCACTTGTGAGTCTTTGTTCCATTTCCATTATCTACAATCGAAGTCCGTAAACCATTACAAGCTGCCAGCCAATCATCACGAACAGTTATATGCAAATCGGTGACTGCTTTATCCCAGGGATGATCATAGCAGGGCCACCAATAACGGGAAGCGTTAGGATCGGAGATGGTGAAGACATGACTGTTGCTGAAATACATGCCCAAACCGTTCCAAATAGGATTACCGGAATATTCCACAATTGTTGTAAATTGATCTCCCGGATTCATTGTCCCAAGCTCAATTGTGATCAGGCTTCCATCGTATGTATAGTTTGCTGAACTTCCATTCAGCCGAACATCAATTATTGTCATCGCTTCTAATTCATAACTGATCTCAGATATCGTTTCTTCAGCTTCTACAATTGCAATCACAGCTCCGGAAACATAATCAATTGCTTCATCAATTTCCATTGTAATATCATAGTGTAATACATCAAATCCATGAGCAGAATCCGCTCTTGTCATTTCATATTGCAAATTCGAGATTGAAAGCTTATCTCTATCACATCTGGGACGTGCATAGATTGATGTTATTAGAAGTAATAAAATAATTATTAAAGTGATTTTTTTCATTTTTCCTCCAGTATTTTCTTTTTGGTTTAGTTTTCGATAACTTAAATAATACGCAACTAATTTTTAAGATTAATAAATAGGAAAATAATTCAATTATACTCACTCATTCAAAAATGTGTATTCAATTGAAGTTAATTCCAAAACAATTCAACATTGTTTCAAACTATCTGAAAAAATAAAATGATCTATTATGAAAGTTTAGTTTCTATTCACATCTGAAGAAAGAGATCTATTTCTGGAGAAAGAAGAAAAAAAAGAAAAAGTTAATCAAGGCAGTTAGATAAGCTTTATTAGTTCATTGAAGAAGTATAGATGTGGTTGCAAGTTGGTATAGTTTAGAGATATTTCTCAAACTTTCTGCCTAGGTATGGTTAACTTAAATATTACCTGCTTAGAAAATTATTCATTTTTGTTAATTGTTTCACTTAATTTTATTATTGTATTTTTGAAATTTTCTAAAACATCATCATACGATAATATCTCAAGATTCTGCCATTGGCGGTTATATGATCGCATGTATTCTTTCTGTATTTCAGTAAAAGTATCTGTTCTACCAATAACTATTAAATATTTAGGTGTTTCAAAATTTGGTAATTTATTTTGAATATATGATTTGTTACTTTCAAGCCATACATCCCAATCACGAGTTTGTTTTAAGGCATGATTAACAGGTGCCGTTAATGTCAAACCTTTAGTAAGAAGCTTATGATTTGAGTTTTCTAGTTCAACTAAGATGTATATCGGTCCTTGTGTTGTGCTAGCTATGAGAACAAAGTCCGTGATAAAATCCTCACCCAGTTTTTTCTTTGAAATCACTTCGGCTGAAGGATGGAGTATGAATGAATATTGATTTAAAAAACGATGTAATTCTTCTTCTTTTGTTCTTATATTTAGTAAATCCTCAAATTCGGATGCTATTTGATTCAAACTATTTATTGTATTTTTATGGCTTATTAGTGAGGGTGATTCATGATTTGACTGTGTTTGTAAACCTAATAATGTTAATTGAAAATCTAAAATTGCCCTCTCAATTGGATCATAGGAATCCTCCTCATAATTCATAAATGATATTTCTGATTGTATTTGATTATCAGAATCTAAAAGTATGATGGGGCTGGATAATTGTTTAACAAAGTTTGATTTAAGTGATGTGTTGCTATCAGTTAATATTTCATCCTTCAGAGAATTCAATATTTCATTTCCTACGCGTGGTAAAAAATGGTCAAAAAGCCACTCAGAATGAGGTATGGGTGCAATTATGAAAATTACAGGGATTTTTTTTGTAGTTTTTTCTCTAATAAATACTACACCATCTATTAAACCTATTACGGTACTTGATAAATAATTTGTAGAGACCTTACCTGCTTGTAATGAGAGTTTGTTAATTGCATCGCGTATAGATTCATCAATTTTAGTCCTTTCTTTCCAATATATTTTCTCTGCTTGTAGAAAATTTTTCGTATTTTTTCTTATGATTACTTCTATGGCATTATGAGAGTGATATTGTCTTTTTTTTTTATTCTTTTTAGAAGACATGGATTACCTCCAATTCTTTAGTAAATTACTATTTTATACTGTTTAACATTTTATATACACTGTTTTGTCGTATATTGATCTTTTCGATACAGTCATTCAATTTCATAATTTCTTTAATTAATCTCATTTATAATTGAAATTTATACGCTTTCAGTTAATGTCAAATCATTTATTACTTACCAAGAATGATGTGAACAGAATTAAAAAATTTTATTAAAACTAACAAAGATCACATAGTTTAAGATATTTCTCAAACTTTCTGATCATGGATAATTCCGTACTTGAGCTGGATGTTAATATTATTCAGTATTTACATTTAAATTGGCTGAATTTGAAAAATTATTACTCATGTGCGTATAGTTTGAGATATTTCTCAAACCTTACGCCTATTGATAAATCCCTTCTATAACATATTTCTCAAACTATGTGCGTACTTTTGTCAAACTATCTGCTTCTGTATATTTGTTAACTTAAATAACTTGCAACCAATTTTTCTTAAATTAATATTTTTATTTGACAGAAAAATGGTTATCTTATCCTTAGCACTCAATAAGTGTGATTGCTAAAAATAGAAAAATTATATATAGGAGGCTATGATATTATGGCAAAACAAATGAAATTTAGTCACAGTTCAAGAACCGCAATGAAAAAAGGGGTTGATGAGCTTGCTAATGCAGTTAAGGTCACATTAGGACCTAAAGGAAGAAACGTTGTATTAGATAGAAAATTCGGTTCACCGCTCATCACAAAAGATGGTGTTACCGTAGCAAAAGAAATTGAGTTAGAAGATCCGTTTGAGAATATGGGAGCTCAACTTGTGAAAGAAGTTGCAGAGAAAACTCATGATGTAGCTGGTGATGGTACAACCACAGCTACGATCCTTACTCAGGCAATTATTGAAGAAGGCTTGAAGCATGTAACTGCTGGTGTGAACCCAATGTATTTGAAAAGAGGAATTGAAAAAGCATCAAGAGTTGTTACAGATAGAATCAAAAGTCTCAGTCAAGAAATTAAGAAAAATGAAAAGATTGCCCAGATCGCTTCTATCTCTGCTAATAATGATAATGTGATTGGAAACTTAATTGCAGAAGCAATGAAAGCTGTTGGCGAAGAAGGTATCATTAATGTAGAAGAAGCTAAATCTATCGAAACTTCTTTGGAAAAAGTTGAAGGTATGCAGTTTGATCGTGGATATCTATCTCCTTACTTTGTAACAGATCCCGATAAAATGATCACAGAATTCGAAGATCCTTACATACTTCTTTTCGACAAAAAAGTTAGCGTAATGAAAGACCTGCTTCCAATCTTGCAGGAAGTTGCACAAACAGGAAAACCATTCTTTATTATTTCAGAAGATATCGAAGGTGAAGCTCTGGCAACTTTAGTTGTAAATAAACTTCGAGGAACATTAAATGTAGCTGCTGTGAAAGCACCAGGATTTGGTGATAGACGTAAAGCCATGATGGAAGATATCGCTATTCTTACCGGTGGAACCGTAATCTCCGAAGAAATGGGCAGAAAGCTAGAATCCGTTAAAATTGAAGATCTTGGAACAGCTAAGAAAGTAATTATAGATAAAGAAAATACGATTATCAGAGAAGGTGCTGGCAGCAGTAAAGATCTTAAAGCACGTGTTAAGCAGATCAAAGTTCATATCGAAGAGACTACATCAGATTATGATAAAGAAAAACTTCAGGAAAGACTCGCCAAGCTTTCTAGTGGTGTTGCAGTTCTCAAGATCGGTGCAGCCACAGAAACTGAAATGAAAGAGAAAAAATCGAGAGTTGACGATGCTCTTCATGCAACCAGAGCAGCCGTGGCAGAAGGAATAGTTGCCGGTGGTGGTGTAACACTCATCTACGCTGCCAGAGCAATTGATGAAATGAAACATGAAACTCATGAAGAAAAAGTGGGTGCAGAAATTCTGAAAAATGCTCTTTCAAAACCAGCTTATCACATTGCTTCAAACGCTGGTGAAGAAGGTGCGATCATAGTTGAAAAGATCAAGAATTCTGAAGACACACATTTTGGATTTAATGCTGCAATTACAGAATTTGGTGACCTCTTCAAAACAGGAATCATTGATCCAGCTAAAGTTGTTAGAAGCGCAGTACAAAACGCAACAAGTATTGCAGGACTCTTCCTTACTACAGAGTGCGTGATAACTGATATCAAAGAAAATGAACCAGCAATGCCTCCAATGCCAGGTGGTGGAATGGGCGGCATGCCGGGAATGATGTAATTTAAAAAATAAGATAAAGACAATCTAAAGGGGAGTGTAATTCTCCCCTTTTTTCTTTATTAACGCACCTCTATAAATAGCCAAAAAATGGCTTGACATCAAAATCCTAAGTTTTTTTTATACTTTCCGTTGCCGAAGTGGTGAAATTGGTATACGCAGTGGATTCAAAATCCTCCGAGCATTAGCTCGTGCCGGTTCGATTCCGGCCTTCGGCACCATGTTTATATGGAGGTTGTTTTTTTATATGTAAATTGTCACAACTTTTGTTTTAATTTTTACCTATATTAATATACTGGAGGAATCAATGAAGAGTAAAGTAATTATACTTACACTAATCTTAATGATGTCTATACCTTATGCTGTTAATGCAATCTCTGAAGCAGCAGTAATGTTTCTATTAATCGAACCTAGCGCAAGAACAGGAGCAATGGGACAAGCTTATGTAGCACAAACTGATGATGCATTTGGCGGATATTGGAATACAGGTGCAATGGCTTTCAATAGAAATAAACAATTTGGAAGTATGTTCTCAAACTGGTTTGGAAAAATATTCAATGACATGTACTATTTTCATTTAACGGGAAATAGTTATATTGAAGATCTGGGAAATGTCGGATTCAATGCTACTTATATGACTTATGGTAAACAAGATCAATTGGATGAAGATGGTAATCTTTTAAGTACTTTTGAAAGTTACGACCTTTCGATTGCTGCAACTTATGGTTACCAGGCAAGCCAGAATACAGGAATTGGCCTCGCCTTCAAATTTATCCTTAGTGATCTTGCACCGGAAGGAACCGGAACTAGTGAAACAGGTATTAAAGGTCGTGGTATGAGTTATGCCTTCGATTTGGGTCTTAAGCATAAAAGTGTTGATTTTGGTCAGATCCTTGTATCTCCTTACAATGGTGCCTTGAGCTTTTACAACGGTATTGCATATCTTGGTGGATTCAATGAAGCTAAATTATCTGATTTCAGTATTTTAGTTGAAAAGTTGGATTTTGGATTTAACTTTCAAAATATCGGACCTAACATTACATATATAAATGAATCACAATCAGATCCTCTTCCAATGAATTTACGTATGGGATTCTCCTACAGAGCTTTGGAATCACAATACAGTAAATTAACTATTAATGCAGATATGAATAAAATGCTAGCAAATCAAGATCCGCTTTATAAAAGAATTTTCACTACATGGACAGATGATTTCAAGGATGGAGATTTTGGCAGTATCTCAGATTTTAATAACTCAATTGAAGTTAAAGAAATAATTTGGGGAATTGGAGCGGAATACATTTATCTTGACCTTCTTTCTCTTAGATCGGGATACTTATTAGATAGAGCCGGTGAGATTGATGGTTTCTCATTTGGCGCAGGATTTAACTATACATTCAACAAGATCTATTTGGTAAATATAGACTATGCGTTCCAGCCTGGTGGAGAGCTTCAAGAATATAACCAGACACTTTCTCTGAAGCTTCAATTCTAAATATTTTTTGAAGTTTAAAGTATGAAAAAGATACTACTATCTTCTTTGATAGTTCTGATTCTCATTATTCCCAAACTATCTTTTGCTAAGAAGTTTATAATCAGAAAAGATCTTGAACAAATAGCTATTGAGAGAAAAGTACATCCACTGGAATATAAACTATCAGGAACAAGAAAAATTGACAACACCAACCGTAGAGATTTCAATAAGTTGCTTGTACTTCTTATTGAATTTCAGGAGGATAGTCTTTCCACAACTACCGGTAATGGAAGATTTTTACAGGATGATACAGGTTATTCATTTCCAGTAGCTAAACCACCTCATGATCAAACCTATTTTGCCATGCAGCTGGATGCCTTGAAATACTATTATGATGCCGTAAGTTTGGGAGATTTTCAAGTAGAAACAGATATTTTCCCTCAAGCTGTAATGGGAGAGGAATTTACTGGTTATACATTACCTCATGAGATGTCATATTACTATCCAATTGGTGCCAGTTCTGAGTTGATTATTGAACGATTTGAACAATATTTTCTGGATTGTTTCACAACCGCTGATGTTGATGAAAACATTGATTTCTCGCAATATGAGCATTTCATGTTCATCCATGCCGGCTCAGATTGGCAGCACGATGTTTTTGGTGATACACCTTCCGATATACCTTCCTTTTTCATTATGGTGGGAGATGGAAAGGAAGCAGTTGTAGATGACGGTAATGTAATTATTAACCATGCCTGCAATGTTCCTGAAACTATCATTCAGGATTCTGTACCTGATAGCACCGGAAGCATAACTGTAGTGCCTAACTGGGGTGTTATTAACGCTGTGATGGTTCATGAATTTGGGCATTCTCTTGGCTTTGTGGATCTCTATAATACTGCGAACTATACTCCGCAAGTTGGATATTTTGACATCATGGATAGTGGAGGTTCAACTGCAATAAGTTGGGGTGTTGATGAAACAGGAAACCACTTAGCTGATATTTATTATATTGTAGAAGGTGTTTTGCCGGCTCTACCTGGAGCCTGGTCCCGGATTATTCCTTTTGAAGATTCATTTCGTGCTCGAGGTATCTTGAAGAACATTGACGAATTTAATTTCGATAAGAAGATCACTGTCCTTCCGGCTGAGAAAATGTTTGATCCTGCTACTATCACAGATAGTTCTGCTTATTTTATCAAGATTCCGCTAACAGATACCGAATACCTATTAGTTGAGAACAGGCAAGTTGATCCGGATGGTGACGGGGGAGCATATCCTCTAACATCGGCTGATCAGAGAGTTGTTCTATATCCAACTTATCCACTCCCGAATCCAAGTTCAGATCGTACTTATGAATATGATTATCTGCTTCCAGGCTGGGTTTCTGAAAATTATAACAGCTATGGTGGTGGACTTCTTATCTGGCATATTGATGAAAAACTTCTTTATGAAAATGATAATTACCAGAATAATACGATCAATACACATCATTCAAATAGAGCAGTGAAGATAATTGAAGCAGATGGACTTGATGATATTGGCAATCCAAGTTCTATGTTTTGGCGTGGAACATCCTTTGAACCTTTCTATAAATACTATCCTTCATTCGATGACGATGGCTGGTTCACAGGTTGGGATAATGATTTCATAGTTAACAACCAGGGTGAGTTAGAATTTATTGGAACAATTTTCAATGATCGGTTCAGTTCATCAACTAAACCCGCTCTAACGACGAATGCCGGAGATCCATTTTTATATTCGATCTATGACATCAGCAGTTATTCGATTGAATATGGCATTGAAAGAAGCATTTCATTCAAATATGGAGCTAATCTATTTGATGTAACTCAAAAGATCGCAGAATATGATTCAATCAGAACTCTTGGTTATGTTGGAAATTACAATGAGTTACCTACATTTCCTGTGTTGAGTGAAAATGGTATAGATCTCATTTCCTATGTGGAACAAGCTTGGCAGGATACACTTAATGTGGATATTCCTTATAGTCTATCACCAACTCAGCAAATTATCAGTTTTGATGAAGATAATGACGGAGATGATGAATTTTACTTTGTAAATAATTCTGAAGTCACTATGGTATCACCTTTATTAAATGAACTCACAGAATATTCAAATGAACTTTCTGATGCACCTTTGTATATTAAAGATTTCCAAAAGATGGTAATTCCAACCAGCGGTAATTTAATTATAGATGATGCAATTCTAAATATACAAAATGCTAAATTAGCATATAATGGTTCATCACTCATCGCTTCAAATAATGAGAATGTATATTTTATTGATCCCGAAATAAATGCTGTTCAACGAACATTTACAATTCCAGGACAAGGTACTTCACAACAATTTCCTGTTTGCTACATTGATTCAGATCCAGGTTATAATTCTGTATTTATCCAAAATGCCGATGGAGATATTTTTAAAATACAGAGTGGTGAGATCGAGGAGATTTTTGCACTTTCACCATACTCAGATGATGAACCATCACAGCTTGCAATTGGTGATATCTTAAATGATGGTCAGATCTATTTGACTTTCGGAGCTGGAAATCGTGTATTTGCCATTACTTTAGATGGTAGTTTGGCACCTGGTTTCCCAGCATATTTAGATGATAAGAAAATTAAACCTGCTTCTTCCCCTCGAATCATAACATTCAATGATGAAAATATTATTCTATTGGAAGAAGAAGATCTTGGTTTCGTTGCAGTTAGCAATAATGCTGAGGTCATCATTGGGTATTCTTTCTTCTGGGAAAAAGTTAACACCCTTGATCAATTCTATTGGGATGAGAATATCCAGCAATTAAATTTCATTTATTCTGATGTTTCTTCAAATCTATACGCATCTTACCTGGAAAATATCGAAGAAGATCCCATTATCTGGAACGGATATAGGAATGATGGATATAACAACTACACCGGAGCTATTACCTATCAACCAAATCAGGATGATGCACTTACTGCCTACTGTTTTCCAAATCCAACTAGAAGTGGCGAGGTTAGAGTAAAGGTTAATAATGCCAAAGGTAAAATTAATCTAAAAATATTTGATATTGCTGGAAATATTGTGTGGAAAGATAATATTGAAAAAGCTCCCAATGATTCTCAGGACATTAGAGTTGATACATCTAAAATGTCTTCTGGAGTTTTCTTTGGGATTGTCTCATCAAAAGAAGAAATAAAAAAAATATCCTTTGCGATAATTAATTAAGGAGCTTATTATGAAAAAAATTTCAATTTTAACGTTAGTGCTGTTGATTTTTTCTGCTGCTATTGCGCAGGAACTAGATAATGACATAATTCAAATAAATTATGAAAAGAAATCTCCTGCTAAAGCCATGTTACTTTCTTCACTTTTTCCTGGAGCAGGACAATTTTATGCTAACCGCAGAAGTGTTACAACTTACATTTCTCCACTCATCGAAATCGGATTAATTGTGGGTTATATTATGAGTTATAATGAAGGACTGGATTCTGAATCTGACTATGAGAAATTTGCTGATTCCCATTATGATAGAATAAAACAATATTTTGCTCAAAATGATCTTATCGAAGATCAGATGAATAATTCAAGCTTTTATGATGAACATTTCCGCCTTGATGATACCAATACCCAACATTTTTACGAAGATATTGGTAAATATAACAAGTATATATTTGGTTGGGATGACTGGTTCGATATCTATGCAATGGATGACCTCGGTAACCAAATTTCACCTGATTGGGTATGGGAAGAATCAAATGATGGCAAGAATCTCTGGAATGGAAATAATATTACAAATCCAGAAAGTATTTACAACACTAACTCAAACTACTCAGACCCTTATACCATCTACAGCGAAAACCGTGCTGAGTATATCGAAATGCGTAAAGACACCGAGGATTTGTATGACAGATCCGAATTATTTAGCTTTGGGTTGGTCGCAAATCACATTCTTGCAGCAATTGATGCTGTGCGGCTTACTAAAATTCATAACCGTGAATACCTTTCCAATACTTCACAATTAGAGATAAAATTAACACCAATTTTTGTTAACAATAACCTCTCCCCTGCTCTTATGTTAACTAAAAGGTTCTAAAAGTGAAGAAAATCATTCTCATCCTTCTTCTCATCTCACTTTCTTTAGCTCTCATAGGAAAAGAATTATCAGTAAAAAAAGCAATGCTGTATTCAGCTTTAGTTCCGGGATTGGGTGAGATGTATAGTCAAAATTATTCTAAAGGTGCAATTTTCCTGGCTACTGAAACGGCTATTATTTTTTCATATTTCAGGATGCAGTCTGAACGTGATTGGACTATAAAATCTTACAAACAATATGCCTTTTCAATTGCAGAAGTTCCCAAAAATATGGATGATGAATATTACCAGAGAATTCAGAATTATATGAGCAGTGAAGAATATAACGATGCTATTTTGCGTGATGCAAGAAATTATTTTCTCATATACAATACTGACCCTGAAGGTTATGAAGCATATTTAGAAGCAAACCTGATCCCTGAAGAAAACTACTGGCATTGGGATAATAATAATGAATGGTCAAAATATATTAATCTAAGATTGAAAAAACAGGATTATGAGATATATTCAAATTTCACATTTGCTGCAGCTATTTTAAATAGAATAGTTAGTGTTATTGATTCTGCTTTGGAAGCTAAAAAGTTCAACCGTTCAGGAACATATTTAGGCAAACTATCCATTCAGCCGGATTGGAGAAAGAAGGGGATGAAAATAAATTATGAATATCATTTTTAAACGTAAATTAGCATTAATATTATTACTTTTATTGATAACATCTTTAATTATGGCTAAAGAGGTAAACGTTAGAACACATATGTTACGATCTGCCTTGGTTCCTGGCTGGGGGGAACTTGCTGCTGGCAATAAAACAGGATTTGCATTTCTTGCTTCTGAAGTGATCCTTCTATCTTCTCATTTCTACTTCTTAGAAGAAGCAGATCTCAAAGATAAAGCATCTTACAATTATGCAGTAAAATACGCTCATATTAATCCTGACCTGGAGCTAAATGATGACTATTATTATCATTTATCCAGATATATGAATTCCGGGTTTGATACTGGTGGTTTCAACGCTTATATTGTGGAAATTGCGAAAGCCAAGTTTCCTGATGACCCGGAAGCTCAAACTGAATACATTGAAAACAATAAATATTCAGATGATGAGCATTGGACATGGGATGATGACATTAAACAAAATGATTATTCCATTTTACGAAAAAGAATTACTCAATATGGAGATTATGCTAAAGCTATTACAGGAGCTGTTATAGCGAATCACATTATCAGTGCACTCAACGCATTTAGAGTTAGCTCACATTTAAAGAAAGTTAGTGCTCAAGTTCAATTTGATAGTGATATGAATCCGCTTTTTACATTACAATATAAATTTTAAAAATATATACCAGGAGGAGTAGAATGTCTGTTGTTATTACAGGAAATGATCTTAAGATCGAAGATGTCTATAATGTTGCGCATGGTAAAGAACAAGTAGATCTGCATCCTGAAGCTTTAAAAAGAATAACCAAATGCAGAACCTTTATCGAGCAAAAAATCGTTGAAGGTGAAATAATGTATGGAGTCAACACAGGTATTGGTGAATTTTCCGAAGTTGTGTTAAACGGTGAGCAAATAAAGCAATTTCAAAAGTATTTAATATATAATCATTCTGCCGGTATTGGTGAACCTTGTCCAATTGAACATGTGCGTGGAGCAATGCTGGGACGTATTAATGTTCATGCTAATGGCAATTCCGGTTGTCGACCGATCATTACACAAACACTTATTGAAATGTTGAATAAAGGTGTAACACCTGTAGTTTGTGAAAAAGGAAGTGTGGGAGCTTGTGGAGATCTTGCACCAATGAGCCAGATAGCTCTTTTAATGATGGGCGAAGGTGAAGCTTACTATAAAGGTGAAAGATATCCAGGAAAAGGAGCATTAAACAAAGCTGGAATTGAAATTCCCGGATTAGAGGCAAGAGATGGTCTTGCTACAATTAATGGAAGCAACTTGCTTACAGCTATCGCAGCTCTAATTATTTATGAAACAGAAAGATTTTTCAAACAGGCAGAGATAGCCGCAGCAATGACATTGGAAGCATTAATGGCAAATCTTAAACCTTATGATGAACGACTTCATAAACTTCGTGGTTTTCAGGGAGCTGTAACTTCTGCAGGAAATATAAAAAAAGTGATCGAAGATTCAGATTTGCTTAAAGGTATGAAAGTGCGAGTTCAAGATGCATATAGCATGCGTTCAACTCCTCAAGTTTTAGGTGCAGCTCGTGATCAGCTTCGCTGGACTAGAAGTCAGGTTGAGATAGAATTAAATGGAGTTGGTGACAACCCTATCTTCTTACCTGAAGATGGAATTGTTCTTACAGGTGCAAATTTTCAAGGATCACCTGTGAGTGTACCGGTTGATATGCTGGGAAGTGTTATCACAATGGTTTGCGTGATCTCCGAGCGTAGATTGAATCGTCTTTTAAA
>CAZSOM010000002.1:0-22272 GCA_964608295.1 uncultured Candidatus Cloacimonadota bacterium | reverse complement strand
TTCTTTCAAAGGAAAATCAAGTTTTACGTTCAGCTCAATCACAACGCCATCCGGAGCTACTTCTATCTTTTTCACACGTCCTTTTTTTACACCACTCACAGTTACACTGCTGCCAACCTCAATATTTCCTGCATTATGAAATTTCACTTTCAGTAGCGTCATATCCCTGCTTTGTAAAACTTCTGTGAACCACATATAGGAAGCTGCAAACACAATGATCGCAATAATTGTAAATAATCCAACCTTGAATTCTGTATTTTTCTTATTCTGATAGAATTTCATAATTTTTCCTTTATCTCACAAAATCTCTAATAATTTTTCTTTCATCATTTATAAAATCTGCAAACGTTCCGTCAAAAACTATTTTTTTATCATGGATCATGGCAATATTTCCTTTGATCTTTCTTATGCAATCCAAATCATGAGTAATGATGATTGAAGCAATATCATATTGGCTGTGCAGTTTAAGTATTAAGGTGGAAATATCATCAGCAATAATCGGATCAAGACCTGTTGTGGGTTCATCATAAATAATGTATTTCGGTTGTAATATTATGGCTCTTGCCAGGGCAACTCTCTTCTTCATTCCGCCACTGAGTTCTGAAGGCATTTTGGTTAGGATATCCTTTAACCCTACCAGTTCTAGTTTTTCCGTAACTTCATTCAGGATGGTATCTTCTGAGAGATCAGTGTGCTCAATAAGTGGTAAAGCAACATTCTGATAAACATTTAATGAATCGAGCAGAGCCGAACCTTGAAACAGCATTGCCATATTTTTCCGAACAGCGTTAAGTTGTTGTTTATTCAAAGTAGATAGGTTTTTATCATCAATTGTAATGGAACCTTCTGCTGGTTGAATAAGTCCTTCAATGCATTTCATTAATACACTTTTACCGGTTCCGCTTTGCCCTACAATGATAGTTATTTGATTTTCAAGTATATTTAGATTAATTTTTTCCAAAATAACCTGATCACCAAATTTTATTGTGAGATCCTTAATTTCTATCATTAACTAAACACTCCTGAGAGAATATAAACATAATTCACTGATTTCCAACTAGGAATTTCTAAAATCCAAGTTAATCACTGATTATTTTCTTATTTAATTATTTAGTGTTGAGTATTGACTATTCAGTTGTCTCTACTTCAACACCATCGAACAATTTTGAAACAGGTGATAGATGTAAATATTTTTTCTCCAATTTCTCATCACTCTTCAGAAATATTCTCACGTAATGATCTGAAAGAGCTGTCCAGAATTCGTTTGTTATCTTTTCAATAACACCTCTTAATTCGATGTTATTATCGACAATATAGTTGGTATATTCTGCAAGTTTAGCATCTGAGATAGCAATTAATTTATTACTTCTCTCTTTTATGATCTTACCATTCACGTGACCTTTCATTTTCTCCGCCCGAGTTCCTGGTCTTTTGGAATATGAAAACACATGAAGATAAGTAAAATCAAGGTTGGAAAGGAAAAGATGAGTTTGTTGGAAAAGTTCTTCGGTCTCTCCTGGAAGACCTGCAATCACATCAATCCCAATGGCAGCATCAGGGAAAATCTTTTTCAGTTTTGAAATTACGTTTTGAAACTGCTCGGTAGAATAACGTCTTCCCATTCTGCTGAGAAGTTCATCACATCCAACTTGAAGTGGAATATGAAAATGGTGACAGATCTTTTTACTAACTTTAAAATATTCTAACAACTCAGCAGTAAATAGTTGAGGTTCAATCGAACTCAATCTGATCAGTTTTACACCACTGATCTTTTCAATTTCATAGAGCAGTTTTGCAAGTGAGTAGCCTGTTCCCTCACCATAAAGACCCAGGTTGATCCCACCGAGTACAAATTCTTTGTATCCATTTGCAACTAGTTTCTCAATCTGTTCGAGTATCTTCTCTCTTTTTCTACTGCGGGAATGTCCTCTGGCATAAGGAATTGCACAATATGCGCAATAATAGTCACAGCCATCCTGTACTTTAATAAAAGCCCTGGTTTTATCCAGCATTCTGGTTGTGGACATTTCATCAAAATCATGTTGATCCTTGATATCTCTAAATAGATTTTCTTTGGAATTTAACTTCTCAAAGATCTTGCTTTTACTGTTATTATCAACTATCAAGTCTACTTCACCTAAAGCATCAATCTCATCCTTTTTTCTTTGAGAGTAACATCCTGTTACAATAACTTTTATCTGGGGATTAATCTGTTTTTGATCTAAGGCTTTTCTTATTGCATTTCGACTTTTGTAATCTGTCCTATTGGTTACGGTACAGGTGTTAATAATATATATATCAGCAGGTTTATTAAATTCAACAATTTGGTAACCTGCCTGAGTGAAATCATCTACAATACATGCTGTTTCATATTGATTTATCTTGCAACCGAAAGTGATCGAAGCAATTTTTTTCATAAATAATATACCTAATTTATATAGTCATACTGAGTTCATCGAAGTATGATAATAAATCTCAACCCTTCGACAGGTTCAGGGTGACAATTATTTTACTAATTTCAGAAATAAGACAATTACCATTTAATTCTTTTCTTTTTTTACAATCTTCAACGCTACTTCATCCAACTGCTTCTGCGAAACTTCCGATGGTGACTCGCTCATCAAATCTGTAGCTTGCAATGTTTTTGGGAAGGCAATTACGTCACGAATTGATTGTGCTCCACTCATTATCATCACCATTCTATCAATTCCCGGTGCAATTCCACCATGAGGAGGAGTTCCATATCTTAAAGCATTCAGGAAGAAACCAAATTTTTCTTCTAACTCTTCTTCAGAGAAACCAAGAACATCAAAGATCTTCTTTTGAATATCAAGTCTATGGCAACGAATACTACCGGAAGAAAGTTCCAATCCATTGCAGACCAAATCATAGAGTTGCCCTTCTATCTTTTCATATTCACCTGTTTCAAAATATTTAAGATGTTCTTCTTTCGGCAGAGTGAACATATGATGAGCTGTTTCCCAACGCTGATTTTCCTCATCATACTCAAATAGAGGGAAATCTGTGATCCATAACATATTATATTGCTTTGGATCATAAAGTTCTAACTCTTTACCAAAATAATTCCTAATTTCGGAAAGAACTTTAAAAACTATTTTATTACTATCAGCAGCAAAAAGAATCAAATCTCCATCATTAGCACCTGTTTTCTTGATAATATTTTTCTTTTCTTCTTCTGAAAGGAATTTTGTTATTCCTGCCTGGAATTCTCCTTCCTGGTATTTAACAAAGGCAAGTCCTTTTCCACCAACATGCTTAGCTTTATCGGTAAGGTTATCAATCTGTCTGCGGGAATAACCTGAACAACCTGTTGCAACAACACATCGTACACTACCTCCGTTTTGGAGTGCTCCACTAAAAACCTTAAACTCTGAATCAGCTAATACATCTGAAAGATTGGTTAATCCCATGCTGAAACGTGTGTCAGGTTTATCAGAACCATAGCGATCCATAGACTCTTTATAAGTGAGATGTGGAAACGGAATTGGAAGATCAATATGGATTACTTTACTAAAAATATATTTAAACAGATCCTCCATGATCTGGAAGATCTCTTCTTGTGTAACATAACTCATTTCAAGGTCAAGTTGTGTGAATTCCGGTTGTCTGTCTGCCCTCAAGTCTTCATCACGAAAACAACGTGCAATCTGGAAATATCTATCAAAACCACCAATCATGAGGAGCTGCTTATAAATTTGTGGTGATTGAGGAAGTGCGAAGAATTTCCCTTTATGTACTCTACTTGGTACTAAGAAATCTCTAGCACCTTCTGGAGTACTCTTCATTAACATTGGTGTTTCAATTTCAAAGAAATTTTGCTTAACCAAGAATTCTCTGATCGCATAAACAATCTCATGTCGGAGCAAGATGATATCTTTCAGCTTATCACGACGAAGATCAAGATACCTGTATTTAAGACGCAGGTCTTCTTCTGCCAGAACATTTTCATTTATTTGAACAGGAAGAGGTTCTGATTTGTTAAGTAGAAGCAGTTCATCAGCCTCAATTTCAATCTCACCTGTTTTCATATCCGTATTAATATTTTTCTGATCCCGCAGCAAGACTTTCCCGCTAACAGCTATCACATATTCATTTCGGAGTTTACCGGCTTTTACATGAACAGCTTCACTCTCTGGATGGAATACTATCTGAACTTTACCTGATACATCACGAAGATCAATAAAAATTAAACCGCCAAGGTCTCTTCTACGATGAACCCAACCCATCAAAGTTACATTTTCTCCAACATTTTGTTTGTTCAATTTAGTTGCATAATGAGTTCTTTTTTTATCTTTTATAAAATCTAACATACTATTATCCTTCTATTTATAACAATTTTGAGCGAGAATTTAATTATCTGATAATTTGTCAATGCTTTGGAAAAACAAAAACCTTCAAAGATAAATTTTCTCTGAAGGTTTAAATATTGAGATTAGGTTTTTTATTTTTTATTCTTCTCATCAAGTCGAATGAATTTAATACTCATCTCATTATATCTTAGTTCACATTCAGAATTAACTGATTCTAATTTTGGAAAGAAAATGAATCCTGATTTTTTTACTCCTGGCATAATTTTCCCAAAATGGAATGAGTAGGTTATAAGATTATTTTGCGCCGTCCGCCATTGTTCCATTAATTGTTTCTGTTCATTGAAAAATTCTTCTGTATCAATAGGATCTTTCTCATTTTCGTTGATTAACAGGTAATCAATTTGTCGTGGAGCCAGCAGGTTTTCAATATAATCCTGAGTAACAATATCATATTGATTTCCATTTTGGTCAATCAAGCCAAAATTACTCATCTCAACCTGCAGTTCATCACGTTTTCTATTTTGAATTGAGATATAGAAAGTTGTGAAATAATTAGTTATCTCTTGAGGATCTTTATTCCAATATTCGTTAGCAGCAGCAAAGGTGTAAGCCTTTGTTCGATTCACACCATAATCATCTGTTATGGTCACTCCATCAGTTTGAACAGGCACATATTTTATTGTGCAGGAAATAAATATTAAAACAAGTAAGAATAATAGTGGCAAAATAAAACGTTTCATAACTATACCTCACATAATAGCAGAGACGATTAAAATAATCGTCTCTGCATTGATTTACATTTAGCTTTATTGTAGCGGATTAACTGTCAAGTCCGAAATCGATCTCCAATTCCGGATCATTACCATTGTCATCTTCTTCTACTGGTTCTTCAACAGTTTCACCTACTTTGGCTTTTTCTTGATTATCCTCAGTGGTTTCTACGGTTTCTTCACTGATACCTTCATCAACAGGTTGTTCTATCTGCTCTGAAGTATTTAGATCATCCTTTGTTTCATTTTCAGATAATTGATCACCAGTATCACCATTTTCATCGCACTCATCTTGTTCGTCTTCTGCTATAATTCGAGCTATGTCATAAACTTTATCTTTTTTATTAAGTTCAATCAATTTAACACCCTGAGTATTTCTACCAATTATGGATATTCTGTTTACTGATTGACGTATGATCATTCCTTCTCTTGTTACGATCATAAGATCGTCATTGTCAACAACATCCAATAAAGAGATGAGTTTACCATTGCGCTCTGTTGTCTTAAGAGTGATCACGCCTTTAGAACCACGTCTTGTAACTTTATAACCACTGATCTCTGTACGTTTTCCGTAGCCATTTTCACTTATTGATAGAAGTGTTCCCTCACGTTTTACAACCACCATAGCCACAACTTCATCATCTTCTCTCAGTCGTATGCCGCGAACACCTTGCGAATTTCTACCCATCGATCTGGCATCAGTTTCATTAAACCTATTTGCAAATCCATTTCTGGTAGCTAAGATTATGTCATTATCACCTTCTGTGATTTTTGCTTCTATCAGCTTATCACCATCCAATAATTTGATAGCAATTATGCCATTCACTCGTGGTCTTGAGAAAGATTTCAATTCAGATTTCTTAATAGTACCTTTTTTTGTAACCATTGTAACATAATAAGGATCATTAAAATCTCTAACTGTAACAAATGCTTCTATCTTTTCATCTTTTTCAAGTTGGAGAAGATTCACGATAGCTTTTCCTCGGGCTAATCTTCCCAAGCTTGGAATTCTATGAACCTTAAGCCAATGGCAGATGCCATGATCTGTAAAGAATAGAATGTAGGCATGAGTCGAGGCAACAAAGATGTTTTCTATAAAGTCTTCATCTTTAAGGTTTGAACCGGATAATCCCTTTCCACCTCTCCCCTGATTCCTGTAAGTTCTTATTGGAAGACGCTTGATATAACCATGGCGGGAAATTGTAATAACCATTTCTTCATCGGCTATCATATCTTCAGTTTCAATATCCGCAGAACCGGTTAAGATAGTTGTTCTCCTAAGATCAGCATATTTTGTTTTTATTTCGGTAATTTCAGTTTTTATTATTTCCATACGAAGAGATCTTTTTTCCAGAATAGTTTTAAGTTTCTTTACTGTCTTGAGGATCTCATTGTATTCTTTTTCTATTTTTTCTCTTTCAAGTCCTGTAAGTTTTTGTAGTCTCATTTCCAAGATTGCTTTAGCCTGGATCTCAGAAAGTTTAAATTTATCCTGTAATTTCTGACTCGCTTCCTGAACATTTTTCGAAGCTTTGATTGTTGCAATTATCTCATCAATGTTATCTAAAGCTATTCTATAGCCTTCCAAGATATGAAGTCGCTCTTCTGCATTTTTAAGTTGGAATTTTGTTCTTCGAACCACAACTTCATGACGGAAATCAACGAAATGTGATATCATGTCCTTCAGATTAAGTACTTTAGGTACACCATTAACTAGAGCCCTGTTATTAACGCTGAAACTTCCCTGTAATTGTGTATACTTGTACAACTTATTCAGAACAGAACTTGCTTCATAATTTCTTTTTACTAAAATTACAAGACGCATTCCTTGGCGGCCTGACTCATCACGGATATCGCTGATACCTTCTATACGCTTTTCTTTAACAACACTTACGATTTTCTCGATCAAGAGACTTTTATTAAGCATATAAGGAATTTCTGTGATCACGATCATTTCTGAGCCATTATTCTTAGTTTCTATAGCAGCCTTACCACGCATGATGACTCGACCACGACCTGTTTCGTAGTAGTCTTTAATCCCTTGGGTTCCGATTATATAACCACCTGTTGGAAAGTCAGGACCTTTTATGTGATCTAATAGTTCCATCGTTTCTATTTCAGGATTATCAACATATGCAGTAATACCGTCACAGATTTCACCAACGTTATGAGGAGCCATATTAGTTGCCATCCCTACAGCAATACCAGATGCACCATTAACCATAAGATTAGGGAATTTAGATGGGAATACAACTGGCTCTTTTCTTGTATCATCATAGTTAGATTTGAAATCAACAGTATCTTTATCAAGATCATCCATAAGATCAACAGCAGCTTTTTGCAACCTTGCTTCAGTATATCTCATAGCAGCAGGCGGGTCACCATCTTGTGAACCAAAGTTACCCTGACCATTTACCAACATGTATCTTAGACTCCATTCCTGAGCCATCCTAACTAAGGTTGGATAAATGACCTGTTCACCATGCGGGTGATAGTTACCAGAAGTATCACCAGCTATCTTTGCACATTTTCTAAAACCCTTACCAGGAGTCAAATTAAGCTCATTCATAGCGAAAAGAATTCTTCGTTGTGAAGGCTTCAACCCATCTCGTGCATCAGGTAACGCTCTGGCAACAATTACACTCATTGAATATTCCAGATAAGCTTTTTTTAGTACATCTTCTATTTCCACTATTTCTATTCTTGATCTATCGTGTATCATTTATCCTCCTAAACATCCACTTCAGCGTATTGTGCATTTCGCTCGATAAATTCTCTTCGTGGCTCTACTTCATCACCCATTAATATTGTGAACATTCTATCAGCTTCTATTGCATCATCAATCTTAACAGAAACAAGTATTCTTCTTTCAGGATCTAGTGTAGTATCCCATAATTGATCAGGATTCATCTCACCGAGACCTTTGTATCTTTGTATATGCAATCCACGACCACCCATTTCTTTCATTACTTCATCTCTCTCTTTTGGAGAAAAAGCATATTTTTTACTTCTTCCTTTTTTTACCAGGAACAGTGGTGGCTTAGCTATATAGATATGTCCATACTCCACTAAAGGACGCATATATCTGAAAAAGAATGTAAGTAATAAAGTTGCAATATGTAGACCATCCACATCGGCATCCGCCATAATAATTACTTTGTTATAACGTAATCTTGAAATATCAAACTCATCTCCTATTCCCGCTCCAAGTGCCAATATCACTGGTTGGATCTTATCATTATTAAGCACTTTATCAATCCTGGCTTTTTCCGTATTGAGCATTTTTCCCCAAAGCGGAAGAATTGCCTGGAAAGTTCTATCCCTACCCATTTTTGCAGAGCCACCAGCAGAATCACCCTCAACCAGGAAAATCTCAGTTTGAGATGGATCTTGAATTGAGCAGTCAGCAAGTTTTCCGGGAAGACTTCCACTTTCTAAAACCGATTTCCTACGTGTTAATTCTCTCGCCTTTCGAGCTGCTTCACGAGATCTGGCACCAAGTATTGCTTTCATTGCAATATTCTTAGCCTCTTTAGGATTCTCTTCAAAGAACACCATGAGTTTCTCATAAACAATGGAGTTGATTATTCCTTCAATTTCACTGTTTTGAAGCTTTGTTTTGGTCTGCCCTTCAAATTGTGGATCACGAAGCTTTACACTAATGATAGCTGTCATACCTTCACGAATATCTCCACCACCAGGAGAGACTTTTTCATTTTTCAATAAACTTGCATTTTTTATATATGTATTAACGGCTCTTGTTAATCCAGATTTAAAACCACTCAAGTGAGTTCCACCTTCAATTGTATTAATATTATTTGCAAAGCTGTTAATTAATTCTTGGAAACCCTCATTGTATTGAATTGCAACTTCAAATTCAGTATTTTCTTTTTCTCCTCTGATATAGATCGGGTCAGAGAAGAGAACCTTTTTGTTTTCATTGAGATATGAAACAAAAGACTTAATTCCACCCTCATATTGGAAGTCGTGTGTCCTGTTCTCTTTTTCATCTGTCAGTGAAATTAGAATTCCTTTATTTAGAAATGCAAGTTCTCTTAATCGGGTTGAAAGGTATTCAAAACTAAAAATAGTTGTTTCAAAAATAGAGCTATCAGGAACAAAACTAACTTTCGTTCCTCTATTGTCAGTTTTACCGATAACTTTTACTTCTGTTTGTGGTATACCTTTGGCATATGCCTGATGATATATTTTCCCATCTTTAGATATTTCTACTTCCAAATGTTCAGCAAGCGCATTCACAACAGAAACACCCACACCATGCAATCCACCGGATACTTTATAGCTGTCGCTATCAAATTTTCCTCCAGCATGCAGTATTGTCATTACCACCTGTACAGCCGGGATCTTTTCTGTTTTATGCATCTCTACTGGAATTCCCCGTCCATTGTCTATTACTGAAACCCAGCCATTTTCGTGAATTGTAATCTGTATCTTATCACAATATCCTGCAAGAGCTTCATCAATACTATTATCAACTACTTCATACACCAGATGATGTAATCCTCTTTCGGTGGTTCCTCCAATATACATTGCCGGACGTTTTCTAACAGCTTCAAGACCTTTTAGTACCTTGATATTTCCTGCTGTATAATTCGTGTCAGTCATATTAAACCTCTTCCTTTTCGTTATTATTTTTATAATTTTTTATCACTCTATTCAGAAAACTATATCGTCATGACGCAAATATGTGTCAACTATTTTATTTACATGAGGTTAGCTAATATTAAGAGTTATTTTGGGTTACAAATTATAGGGTCTTATTTACTTGTGTATCAATGAGTTATGAACTGCTAAAATATTTACTTGAAAAATATTTAAAAATTAATTTATTTTTTTGTTGTTTTTTGTGTTTTAATTAGCTTCTATAGTCTTGTATTAATGCATGTTTCTTGTAACTATTTTTCTTATTCTCCCAGTAAATCTTTCCATTTATTATCATCTCCGGAAGAAGTTGTATATTTTCCTAAACTTACTATAACTTTTACCCTACTTTTTCTTGGAGTTAATTCATCAGCCATTGGTTGAGAATAAATGACTTTTCCTTTTTGAACTTCTTCAGAATATCTGAAAACTTTTTCTCCTAATGAAAGCCCCGCATTCTCCAATTTGAGTTTTGCTTCAACAACACTCAGGTTATCGAGATAGGGAATTCTGACCATTTCAGGTCCATTACTAATAACTACACTTACTGTTCTATATTTTTTAGTTTTGATGCCAGGATTTGGTTTTTGAGATATAATTTTTCCTTTTTCGATATTCTCATCGTGAATCAAATCGCTTTGCTCCACATACAATTTTATATTTTTACAGGTTTTACGTGCTACTTCATAATCCTCACCCAAAAGAAGCGGTACTTGAACTTCATTTCCATGCCCAACAATCAACTTCATAATAAGATCTGTTCCAAAGTAAGTGATTATAAATAATCCCACTAAAATGCCTATTGTTATCAAGATTGCTTTAAAATTTATCATTTTATGCTCCTAGATCTTTTTCTTCATTCTGGCTGCAAATGCTCCATCTGAATTATGTTTAAATGGTAATGTCTTCAAATATCTATCTTCTGTATATTCCTTAGGAATAAATAATTTTGCAGATTCAAGTGTGAAATCAGGATTCCTGGTCAGGAAATTCTCAATCTGTTTCTCATTTTCTTCTTTATTTAAAGTGCAGGTACTATAAACTAATATTCCACCAGGACGTAGAAATTTCGCACCATGTTCAAGAGACTTTTTCTGAAGCTTTATCAGTTCCTTCATATCCTGATTTTTCTGCCATCGTAATTCTGCTTTTTTTTGGAAAACTCCCCAACCTGAACAGGGAACATCCAGTAAAACTTTATCATAAGCTGGAGCAATAGGTCCAAATTTAAAAGCATCATTTACATGCAGCTTCATATTTGTTATCTGAAGTCTCTCAATTGATCTTTTCAGTTTCTTGATTTTATTCGGGAATTTATCAATTGCTGTTATTTCACCTGTATTGTTCATTAATTCCGCAATATAAGTTGCTTTTCCACCCGGAGCTGCAAAAAAATCTAGAATTGTCTCATTGAGTTCAGGATTTAGCAATTCAACAACTAAAGCTGCCGATGAATCCTGAATAGAAAAATATCCTTCTGAAAAAGAAATTTCATTCAATACATCTCTAGCTTGATCTGTGATCAGAATGTTTTCAGATGCTTCACTTTCTACAACTAATATGTCACGTCTTAATAAATAATCAATTAATCTTTTTTTACTCGTTGCACATGTATTGATGCGGATATGCAATTGTGGAGATTGATTAAAATATATACATAATTTTTTTGTATTTTCCTCACCCCAATACATTATCCATTTTTCAATTATCTCTTTTGGAAAGGAATATTGAGTTGAAAATCTATCTAAAACGTCTGTAGGATATTCAATTTTGTCTTGTCGTATATATTTCCTTAATATTGCATTAATAAATTTAGCAACTTTTTCTCCATACATTTTTTTTGCAATTGATACAGTTTCAAATACCGAGGCATGTTCTGGAATATAGTCACAATAAATTAGTTGATATAAGCCCATATATAAAAGTATTTTAATTTTCATATTTGTGTTTGAATACAGCTTGGGATCAGTGTAAAGAGATGCAATATATTCTAAGTTACCACTCATTTTAATTACACCTTTCACAAGCACGTACAACAAATCTGATCTTTCACCAGCCTGGTTTATTTTCTTCGTCATCTGATGAAGTAATTTATCAGAAAAAATATTCTTAGAGATAACTTTAAGAATTATCTTATATGCTTCAAGTCTTACATCTATCATATATTTCGTTTATTGTATAGTGCCTTTATTGCAGCTTTTGTTATTTCTTCTGAAGTAGTAAAATCGTTTTCTTTAGATAATGTTGAAATTATTTTTCTAATATCATATCGTTTATAACCTAAAGTAAGAAGTGCTGTTTCGGCATCTTGAATTATCTGTGCTTCAGAGTCGGAATAATTTCTATCACTTGGTAATAACTTGATTTCTCCAACTTTATCTTTCAATTCAATGATAAGGCGTTCAGCTGATTTCTTACCAATACCATGAATGGAAGAGATCAAGCTAATATCCCCTGTTTGAACAGCTCTGATCAAGTCAGAAACAGAAAGTCCAGAAAGAACAGATAGGGCTAATTTAGGTCCTACTTTTGAGATGTTGATCAATTGTCTAAAAAGTATTTTTTCTTCTTCTGAATAAAATCCAAACAATCTAACTCCATCTGATTCGTTAAAGGAGTAATGCACAAGTATTTTTACTTCTTTTCCTAACTCCGGTAATTTATCATATGTACTCAATGGTACAAACAATTCATACCCGATTCCGTTACAATCAACTACAATAATCGTGGGATATTTCTCAGATAGAATACCTTGCAAATATGAATACATTTATGCCCTCTTCCTTAAAAAATTAATCAAATACATATAGAAATTAGCAATATTAGTGTCCACAATTATTTATTGTTTGAATCTATTTTTATTGAATTGACAAAGCGCAATAGCCAATGCATCAGCTGCATCTTCAGTTTTGGGTTTAGCACTTAGGTTTAAAATTTTCTGAACCATATATGCGACTTGTTCTTTAGAAGCATTTCCATTCCCAACCACAGATTTTTTTACTTCTCTGGGAGAGTATTCTGCAATCTCAATATTGTGTTTTGCCAAAGCTAGGATTATTACACCTCTGGCATGACCCAAAGTAAAAGCTGATTTGATATTTTTTCCGTAAAATATAGTTTCCACTACAGCGATATCAGGTTTGTATTCAGCAATAACTTCATCCATACCTTTGCTAATTTTAACTAATCTATCTGACAATTGTAATTTGGAACTTATCTTTATTGTATCACATCCGGCAGCAATAATTCTATGTTTTTCAACTTGCAGGATTCCATAACCCACATTAAGACTACCTGGATCTATACCTAGAATTATCAATCTTCTGATAACCTTTCAAATACTTCATCTGAAATCTCGAAGTTTGCATATACTTTCTGTACATCATCACAATCTTCAAGATAATCAATTAGTTTAAGTAATTTTTCCGCAACTTCATCAGCATTAACAGTATTCTGAGGAATTCTTGTTAATTCGGCTTTTTCTATGTTGTATCCCTCTTCTTCCAATTTTTTATAAACAACATGCAAATCAGCATATTCAGTAAAAATCAGGAAATGTTCATCTTCAACAACAAAATCTTCGGCGCCTGCATCAAGAGATGCCATCATCACTTCATCTTCATCAAGATCATTGGCAGGGATCATTATCAGACCTTTATTATCGAACATATAGGAAACAGCTCCATTCTCAGCCAGATTACCACCATATTTTGAGAATATATGTCTTACATCTGCAACTGTCCGCTGCTTGTTATCAGTTAGTGTTTCTACAATAATTGCTACACCATTTTGTCCATATCCTTCATAAGTAAAATTATCATAATGAACGCCTTCTAATTCACCAGTGCCCCTTTTAATTGCCCGTTCAATATTTGAATTGGGCATATTTGCACCTTTTGCAGTTGAAACAGCTAGTCGCAGACGTGGATTCATTTCCTGATCACCACCACCCTCTTTGGCAGCAACGATGATCTCTTTAACAAGTTTCGTAAACATTTTGCCACGCTTAGCATCCGCAGCACCCTTTTTATGTTTTATAGAACTCCATTTACTATGACCGGACATATCGTAAGATCCTCCAAATAAAAAGACCTGCTTAGAATCTAAGCAGGTCTGATTGATTAATTAATCTTCTTTATTTAATTCAGCAATTACTTTAACTGCAATTTCACCTGGAACTTTCTCGAAATGTGAAAATTCTTGTGTGAATTTTCCTCTTCCCTGAGTAAGTGATTTCAGTGCAGGATAATAACCCATTAATTCCGATAATGGCATTTCAGCATTTAAAACCTGTTTTTTGCCTTGTTTCTCCATGCCAAGAATTTTTCCTCTTCTTGTGGAAACATCTCCCATCACATCACCCATATATTCATCAGGGATTCTGATCTGTACTTTGTGTACAGGCTCAAGCAGGATCGGATTAGCAATTTCAAATGCTTTTTTCAAGGCATTCCAGGAAGCTATTTTAAAAGCCATTTCAGATGAATCAACATCGTGATAACCACCATCATAGACATCAACACAAAGGTCAACGATCTGATTTCCAGAAATTATTCCCTTACCAATCACTTCAACTAATCCTTTCTCGATAGCTGGAATGAATTTAGAAGGAATTCTTCCACCAACAACTGAATTCACGAATTCAAAACCACTACCACGAGGGAGAGGTTTCACTCTGAAATAAACTTCACCAAACTGACCTTTTCCACCAGATTGTTTTTTATGTTTATAATGCACATCAGCAGTTCCTGAGATTGTCTCTTTGTAAGGAACAGCAGGAGTTTTCAAATTTGCATCGATCTTATATCTGGATTTTAATCTATTTTTAAGAAGTGTAACTTGCTGCTCACCAATACATGAGATAACATTCTCAGCTGTTTCCTGATTCATCTCAAGATTCATAGTATGATCTTCATCCATCAGTTTGTTTAAAGCTGCTCCAATTTTATCTTCATCATGCTGATTGGCTGCTTTAATGCTCTGCCAATAAACAGGTGTAGGAAGTTTAACTTCACGGAATCTAAGTTTTGAATGTGTGTTGACGATAGAATCAAAACCACGAGCAGTTTTCATCTTAACAAGACCGCCAATTTCTCCGGCTTTTAATTCATCAGCATCCGTTCTACTTTTTCCGTTCACGTAATACATTGAGCCAATTCTATCTTTGCTGTCTTTCTCCGGGATGTAAACATCTGAGCCACTTGTCATTTTTCCAGAAAAAACTCTAACATAAGAAATATCACCAACGTTAGGATCAGAGAATGATTTGAAAACGTATGCAAATAGATTTTCTGTCTCACTCAATTGAATTATTTTTTCCTCTTTGTTTTCCAAAACTTGAAGCTCATTTCTGTCAGCAGGAGAAGGTAAGTATTCGACAACTGCATTCATCAAGTCTGTAACTCCAATATCGTGGGTTGCGGAAGTAGCAAAAGCAGGTGTTAATTTCCCCTGAACAATTGCATTTTTCAAGCCAGTTGCCATCTCTTCTTTAGTAAGTTCACCCACTTCAAAATATATTTCAAGAAGCTCATCGTTACTTTCTGCAACAGCTTCCATTAATTCCATTTTGCTTTCTTCAACCTGGTCAACCATATTAGCCGGAATATCAATCTCTTTCCCATTTTTAAAAGCCTTACCTTGTGCAATATCTACAACACCTTCAAATTTGTGCTCGCTTCCTATAGGAATAAGAATTGGAGTTGGATTAAAATCTGTATTCTCTCTAATCCTTTCAAGAGCTTTATTAAAATCGGCACCTTCACTATCCATTCTATTGATGATGAATCCTTTAACCACCGGTCTGTCTGTCAGTAATTCAATTGATTTCTCAAGGCTAACATCAAATTCTGAACCTCCATTTACAACAAAGAGAATTGTCTCAGCAGCTATTGATGCAGATATTTGTTCTGAACTGAAATCTATAAGACCTGGTGTATCCAAAATGTTGATCTTATTTTTATTCCAGATTAGATTCGCAATACCTAGAGAAACTGAAGATTTTCTTTCAATTTCTTCTGGAGTGTAATCCATGACAGTAGTGCCATCCTCGATTTTACCGATCCTGGTCGTCGTTTTCGAATTGAACAACATTTGTTCAACAAGACTTGTCTTGCCAGCACCGATAGCTCCGACAAAAGCGATGTTCCTTATGGTTTTCATATATCCTCCGCATTTATATTATATATTATTATATAATTTATTTAAAACTATTCAAAAGAAAATTAATACTCTTTCTTGTCAACTCTCTACTTTAAAATTATGAGTTTACCAATTTCCTCAGTAATTTTATTATTTAATAACTGTTTAGCTTTGATTTTATAGAAGTAAGTATTGTTAGCAATTTCGTCACCATCTCCATCTTTTCCATCCCAGTAGATCTGGTTATATCCAGTGGGAGCATTTAACTGTTTAATAGTTTTAATTTTCCTTCCAGTTAGGGTATAAATTGTAACTGCTACATCGGAATCTTCGGTAAGAACAAAGGTGAAATATCCATCCTTTTTGAGTGGATTTGGATAAACAAGCATTTGCTCAATTGAAACCTTGCCAGAACTTTTACAAACAAAATTCGTAGATGCAACAGTCGGGTTATTAAAATTATCAAAAACAATTAGTTGAAGTGTGTGATTGCCTTCTGCAAGATCATTCAGTTGCCAGGTTAGTCCACCTTCTGTTGCGGAACCTGTATAGTACATAAATCCATCTGTCACATTTACTGGTGTTAAAGAATTATCAAGAATTAGCATAATACTATGACCGGAAGAATCCAGAATATTGATTCCATTTTCATCTTCAATATGTGCAATCAAGGTTGGATCTGTTGACACAAAATCCCCAGCGACAAAATACTCTGAGCCCATCCACAATTGAACATTCGGTGGACTTGTGCTTGTAGCAGACACAGGTATACTACTGAGTTTCATTGGCAGATAACTATTCAAATAGTCTTTTGATGAATTATTATCAAATACATAATTAAGTATACGACCCTCTTCACCTGAATGGACATCTTCTGGAACTATAAATTGCGCATCATATTCACCACTATTTATATTAATATTTCCAAAATAGAATGTGTGTCCATTATCTGTGTAATCAACATCATACTCATAGGTTTGTACTGATGTAACAAGTATATTTTCATAATGTTTATTATATTTTGATTCGTAAATTCTGGTTTCACCCATCTCATTTATCATGCTTTCATAATCTCCTGTGAAATCAATTGTCTGCCTTGCCTGGACACTATCCGGTATTCCCACAATGTTTCCAACTGTTTCTGGTGGCAACACATCAAGAATTGGATCACCCAAAACATTGAAATACTGGCTATTAGACAATCCAGCATTGGAATTTAATTTTGCTTCTCTTAAAGCATTTCCTATATCCATTCGCTCGTTAACGATGTTTCGTAATACATGTTTCATTAATAAAGTATTTGCTCCACCACTACATTTAGCAGTTGCTGCAATCGAGGCTATTGAACCTCCTTCTTCATAGAAAAGAAATTTCTCGGCAATACAGTCAATTTCCGTATTATCAAATTTACCAATTTCACAAGATGCAGCTAAGTATAAAGGTAAATTTTCCAGGTTGTTCAATAAATTCATATGCAGAGAAGCCCTGAAATAATCTTCATCTCCCATTACATCTTCATTTCCATGGCCGATGAAATACCAGATCAATTTTCCCTGGTTAATTTTCTCCATCTGAGCTAAACGAGCTTCAGGTTTATTCTGATACTCATCAAAACCATATTCAATACCTAACACTTTATCTGTGATGACGGTACCAGCAATGAAATCTTCTGCTTCCTGCGCACGCGCCGAATGATTTAATCCACTAGTTGAACTCAATCCTTCCAAATATTCTTTTTTATGCTCATCGTCTGCCAAGATCAGCACTTCATTGCGCCAAAAGCCGGGAGTTGGATTTTGTATGTAATCCTCAATCCTTTGTAAATAGTCTTCCATCATCTGGTTGTTTTGAGCAGGAATCCTACCAGTTATTAAATCTGGTTTGTTATCTTCATCAAAATCTACAAATTCATCTTCGGAAGCTACTGTATATTGACCTGGTTGCAATGGTGGTACAACTGCAACAATGATCTTGTTTTTTTCTTTCTGTGGATTCCAATCATGGATACCGGAACCAAGCAAAATCACATATTGCATTTCAGGATGTCCGGGATGCTCAGGAGTGCTGTCTCCATAAAATAGTAGTTCAAGATAATCTTCCACTGCCTGTTGATCCGGATCACCTCCACTAAATTCATCGAATATATCAGATTGACTCTTAATAATTAAATTCATTTCAGGATGAAGTTGAGCATAATCCTGGGAATAATCTTCAAAAACACCTGTCAGACTAGTTGAAATATCACCCGGATAAATAATTACACCATCCACATCTTCACGATAACTTTGATCGTTAGAGATATTTTTTTTTATAAAATCTGAGATTGAGTTGTAATTAATTAAATTTGGCTCATCTTCCAAATGTAATGGACTTCCTTGAAATTCTCCTCCAAATGTTAGCCAATAATAAATTTCATTTTGAGGATAAATTCCTCCAGGTTCTCTTTCAAAGATTATCTTATCATCCTCATTAAAAGAGTCATCGTTTTCTGTATCTGTGTAAACAGGTATTTCCCTTATTTCAAACTCGGTTTTATTATTGACTTGTTTCTTTATCATAGACAATAGCCTGATCTGGGATGGTTGGCAGAAATCGGGTAACATTTGCAGATCTTCACTGGATATTTCAAACCAACCGGATTTATTTGTCTTGAATTTATACCAGAAATCAGATTTTCCAAACGGCATTCTGGTTGATGTTATTTTGCTAATTTCCTTCCAATTCTTAGCATAGTTATAATTTACAATTAAACTCGAAGCTGATTTCTCGTTTCTCTCGTCAATGTAGTTCCGAAACCGGACATCACCATTAATTCGTATCTCAAGCTCGATACTTTTACATATCGTTATCTCATTTTGCGTTTGATCATAAATTACAGGATAAAATCTTATGGGAATAATATTGTTGAATCTATACTTTGACCTTTCCATGATCTGAATAAAGTTTCTTTCTTGTTCATCATACAGTTCTTGATTAATTTGATAAATATATTCAGAAGTTTTACCTGAAGAGATAATACTCGGTACTGGAGAAAGTTGACTCTCCAATTTTATCGTCTCTTTTTCAATTGATGTAATTATTACTTCAACCTCTCCTCCAGGAGGAACTCCAATGCAGAATTCCCTGTAAGGAAGATCCGGCTTTCCCGGGGTGTGTTGAGTTGTGAAATCATTAAATTGAAGGTGCGAAAATCCATTTTCCTGGTAAATATTATAAAAATCTGCTTCATAATTAAAATTGAGTTTTGCTGGAGATGTAGATTGAATATTAAAATTAGCAGATAGAGTTAATGGAATTAAAGCCAGCAGTAAAAAGATGCACTTTTTCATTTTTCCTCCATTATGAAAATTACTGATATAAAAATAAAAAATGAATGTGCCTAATTTTATTTTCCGATTTTCTTTGTCAATAAAATGAATTTAATCATTTTTATCCAAAACTAGATTTAATTCATTTCATTTGACCGCATGCATGGAAAAATAAAAAATTGATTCAATTGTTAATTTATGTGAGGGATTTTATGGATAATATAATCGGTAAAAAAGTAAAAAGAGTTGATGCCTATGAGAAGGTTACTGGGAAAGCAATTTATGGTGATGACATCAAACTTGTTGATATGCTACATGCAGCAGTTCGCTATACAGATATTCCTGTTGGGAAAATAACCAATATTGACTATAGTGAAGCAGAAACAATTCCGGGTGTTGTGAAGATAGCTTTATTTAAAGATATACCCGGGCAAAAAAGACTCGGACCGATCAGGTCTGATCAATACGCAATTGTAGAGGATGAAGTTTTCTTCTCCGGAGATGTGATAGCGGTGATAGCGGCTGAAACAAAAGAAATTGCACTTAAGGCAGCTGATCTAATTCATGTAGAATACGAACCAATAAAAGGAATTTTTGATCCTCGTGAAGCTATCAAACTTGATGCAAGGCTTATTCATCCTGAATTTAAGAGTAATGTTGTTGTTCATTATCCTTTGAGAAAAGGAGATGTTGAGAAAGGATTCAGTGCTTCTGATCATGTGATCGAGCGGGACTACCAAACTGGTTTCCATGAACACGCTTATATTGAACCTGAATCGATCACAGCTGTTCCCGATCCTACAACAAAAGGATTTAAAGTGTACGGTTCAATTCAAAATCCTTTCACAACTCGTAAAGTTGTAGCTCTTTTTATGAATTTGAACATGAATCAAGTAAACGTTTTAGGTTCAACTTTAGGTGGCTCTTTTGGTGGTAAAGATGACATAGTAAATTATATGGCATGCCGTTGTGCTTTACTCTCTAAGCTTACAAATAGACCAGTGAAGTTAACTTATACCAGAGAAAATTCGTTAAAAGAAAGTTACAAAAGACATCCATATTATATGAATTATAAAATAGGCTTTAACAAAGATGGAAAATTAAAGGCGATGAAGATAAACTTGATTGCTGATAGTGGAGCATATTCTTCTCAAACATTTTTTGTGACATGGAGATCAGTTGTTCAGGCAACCGGACCTTATGAAATTGAGAATGTTGAAACCAATATAAGAGGAGTATACACAAATAATACATATACTGCCGCTTTTCGTGGTTTCGGTTCACCACAGGTGATTTTTGCCCAAGAATCATTAATGGATGAGATTGCTGAAATTTGCGGAATTTCTGCTCTCAAAATAAGAAAATTAAATGGATTTAAACAAGGAAGCAAAACAGCAAGCGGTCAAATCCTCAATAATCACACTGTTTCTCTGGATGAAGTTATTGATAAAGCATTACTTAAAGCAGATTATCAAAAAAAACTAAGTGAATATAAGAAATTGAATGAACAGAATGGTCGCTATAAATATGGTATAGGTTTCTCATGCAGCTATCGAGGTTGTGCCCTGGGAGCAGAAGGCACAGATGCAACCTCTGCCATTGTTTCTGTACAGGCAGATGGAAGTATTTATGTTCTGACTGGGTTGAATGAGAACGGACAAGGAATGAGTACTACATTCTCACAAGTTACAGCTGAAGTTCTTGGAGCAAAATTTGATACTATAGTTTTCTTAGAACCACAAACTGCTACCATTACTGATGGTGGACCAACTGTAGCTTCGAGAGGTACATTGATGGGTGGTAATGCTGTAATAATTGCTGCTGAAAAAGTGAAAGAGAGAATTTTCAGTGTAATAAAAGAAGATCTACAGGTAAATGAACTTGAAGAGACGATCTGGAAAGATGGTTTGATTACCAGAAAAAAACAATTGCCCGAGATTAAACCAATAAAATTTGAAGAAGCTGCTGAAAAAGCATATTGGGCAGGCGAAAACCTTTCTGCTTATGGTTGGTACAATGCTCCAGATGTTAGCTGGGACGAGGAGACAGGACAAGGTAATGCCTACTTCACATACGTTTATGGTTCTCATGTTGCCGACATCAGAGTTGATACTTCTTCTGGAAAAATAGAAGTTAACAACATTACAGCTGCACATGATGTTGGAAAAGTATTGAATAAACTTGGGGCAGAAGGTCAGGTCTATGGAGGTGTAACTCAAGGCTTTGGGTATGCTGTAATCGAAGATTACAATATTCAAGACGGGATCGTGAAATCTGATAATTTAGATAGCTATCTTATACCAACAATAAAAGACATTAAGAACATTGATCCCATCTTAATCGAGAATGAAGATGTTGATGGACCATTTGGAGCGAAAAGTTTGGGAGAACCAACTTTGGAACTTACATCAGCAGCTATAAATAATGCTCTCAAATTTGCAACAGGAACACAATCTTATGAACTGCCATTAACCTTAGAAAAAGTATTTCTGGGTATCAATTTGAAAAAACCATCCAGGCAAAGTCAGATTGCAGCTCATGATTCATGTAAAACACGTATTAGAATCGTTGATAAGCAAACTTTACGGATTACCAATATAAAAACACAAACTCCGCAGAATCTAGCAGACGCATTGGATATGCTTTCCAAGCACAATTTAGAAATCATTTCCGGTGGTACTGATATGGTCATCGAATTGCGAATGAAAACAGGCGATCATCAACTTTTAGATATTTCTCATCTTCATGAATTGAAAGATATCAAATCTACAGATAGTGAAATCAGAATTGGCGGAAGCTGTACATTCACCCAGATACTGGCAAACGAGAAGATTAAAAAACATCTTCCGATGCTGGTAAAAGCATGTTCTACAATTGGTTCTTTGCAGATCAGGAATAGAGGAACTATTGGAGGGAATATTGTTAATGCAGCTCCCTGCGCAGATTCATATCCTCCACTTATTGCTTACAAAGCAGAATTTGTACTCACATCAGCAAAAGGAAACAGAATAGTTCCTGCTGATAAATTTATATTGAAGAATTACACAACTCAACTTGAAG
>CAZSOM010000001.1:0-25481 GCA_964608295.1 uncultured Candidatus Cloacimonadota bacterium | reverse complement strand
AAAAACAAAAGTAATTTCTTCATAATATCCTCTTTATTTTATAATCTATTTTCTGTTGATATTCCATTCCACAATGTTGTGAAAAGTTTGTTTCCCATCTCTTCCAGATCAATTTCCTCATTCAAAATGTGATACATAATCGTACCCTCTGCCAGAGCATTTATCATAAAACCAAGTGTTGAACAATCTAATTCCGGTTTGATAATTCCTTCTTGTTTTGCATTTTCCAAAAGTTGTACTAAGTTCAACATGTTATGTTCATGCGTGTGAAAGTGTTTCTCTTTGATCTCGGGAAATTTTATAAATGCATCCATCATAAGTTTATAAAAACTATCAATATCAATCTCATTGGAACCAGTTAGTTCACCTACAAAATTGTGAATTTCTTCAAATGAACTAAAATAGATTTGTAAAATTTCTTTTACGGTCATATTAAGAGAATACATCTTTTCTTCCCATTTCACTAATTCATCAAACATATGATCTACACACTGTAGGAAAAGATCTTTCTTGTTTTTAAAATGGTGATAAATACCACCTTTGGAAAGTTGGGCTTCTGTAACAACATCACTCATGGAAGCAGCATCAAAACCTTTGATCATAAAGATCCTGAGAGCTGCTTTTATGATCCTTTCTTTAACTGCCAAGACACCTCCTAATCAATCGATCAATTTATAAACCGACCGTTCAGTATGTATAAATTATTTTGTGCTATTTTTGTCAAATATATTTTTTATTTTGATATAATATGTCCGAAATTTAGGTTCAGGAATTATTAAAAAGAAATTCTGAATGGAATTGAAAAGGCGTGATGCAGATATTACTGGCATTTAATATTAAAAGAAGCAACTAACTACTTGGAGATAAAAATGAAATTAGAATTTCATTCTAAAGCATTAGAGAATTTCAATAATATAGCAAATGAAATATTTTCTAATTTAATTGTATCAAAGAAAAAATCAAGATCAAAGAAAACTGTTTCAAATGATACTGAATATGTAACAATAATTGATCCTAAAGATATTAAAGGATTATGTACATATGAAACAGATCACTTTGGTAATAAGAAGTCTATTACTTTAACGGAGAAAAATGAAGAAATCCAAATTGATCAAAATAATTACAAAACGTTTAGTCAGTTATTAGAAAAGATATTTAAGCTAAAAAAAATTTCTAATTTTTTAAGTAAACAATATATCGAAAATAAATTCAATAAATGGATAATAAATAAACGAAAAAATGCTGATTTCATGAATTTTATAGAATATTTATCACAAAAGTCAGAACAAGATATAAAGAATCGAATAATATGGATTCCTTTACCTTCAATAATATTAAGTTCTGATTTAAAAATTGGAAAAGTATATTTGAAGAAATTTGATAAGAATTTCTGTGATTATTGGAATATAAACAAAATAGCGAATATAGAAGAATTAAAAAAGATCCATAATCAAACTTTTGCAGAAATATCTATTACAGCTGAACAAAATCGTGCTTGTGAATTAGCTGTAAATGATATTGAAAATACGTTACGTCTATTAAGCTTATTTTCTCCAGCTGCTTTTTTTCCACAAACACTTTCTTATTGTTCAGTTTATAGTAAAAACACCAAAAACATTCTTGAGATTCTTGAAATAGATAATATGTATAAACGAATAACTTCAACTGAATCCTATGTATCTCAAGGACCTCCTTTTTGGCAAATTGATAAATCTTTAGCAAAAATAATTTTGCATTCAATTCCATTAATTGAGCCATTACTTAAAAAATCTTTAACTAATTACCAGCAAAAACTTTTTGAATCAATAGTTTATTTTTCCAAGTGCACTTTAGTAACAGATTATGCAGACAAATTGGTTTATATACTTGTTTCATTAGAAACTTTTTTATTAAATAACTCAAGTGCTCCAATTCAAGATACAGTAAGTCGAAGACTTGCATTTTTTTTAGGTGATAATCTCGAAAGCAGAAAAGAAATAATTGATTGTTTTAAAAGAACTTATGATCTAAGATCAAAATTTATTCATCATGGTAAAACTATTAATGACTTAAAGCTATTTAAACGTTTTTTAGGAATAGCTCAAAATTGTTTTATGAAAGCCTTAATCAATCAAAAGAAGTATAAAACACTTCAGGAATTAATTAATGAAATCGATGATGCTATTCTTTCATAAATCAGTATTTAAATCATCGTCTAACAAGCTTATCGTTGGTAGGGTCTCGCTGTACACACAGAACATCCTGTCTTAACTGTCCCCCTTCATAAGGGGCAACTAAAGGGGGTTTGCTAAAGTCGTTTCTCCCCTTCTAAAGGGGAGCGTTACCCTAATATCTCTCCCAATTTCTTCTCATCTAAATTTTGCACAATAGCTGTCAGTAATTTTACTAGTTCATCAAAGTCATTCATACTACTCAGGCAATTATGACTGTGGGCATAACGTACCGGTATTCCCAGCACAATTGTAGGAATTCCCCTTTGAGCTGTGTGCATTTGTCTGCCGTCTGTTCTACCACCTTTGCGCACAGTTAACTGAATCTTAATATTGTTATTCTCAGCTAATTCAGCAACAAAATTCTTCAGTTTTGGATTCACGATCATGGTAGGATCGAAAACCCGCACATGAGCACCTTTACCAACTCCTGTTTGAGATGTAAAAGGAATTCCCGGAATATCGTCAGCCGGAGCGCCTTCCAGCACAAAACAAACATCAGCATCAGTGTAATTAGCCAATGTTGTTGCACCGCGTGTACCAACTTCTTCCTGTACACTTCCCACACAATAAACTGTATTCGGATGTTCCATTTCTGAAGCAATCTTGCCTATCTCAATCACTGCCGCTACACCGGCTCTGTCGTCAAAAGCTTTGCTCATCATTTTTCGTTTATTCTCATCGTAATGAAAATGAGAAATTGGAACTATTTCATCACCCAGTTGGATGCCGAATTCTCTTTCCACTTCCTCTTTGGAATCTGCGCCAATATCAATGAACATACTATTTATATCCGGTTTGGAGTCTTCCCTATTCTTAAGAAAATGTACCGGAATTGCACCAATGATCCCGGGATATTTATCACTTTTGGAATTGATAATTTCCATGGGCGAAGAAAGTAATGTGTTAGGATTCCAACCGCCAATATTCTGCATTTTAATGAACCCACTCGGTAGAATATCTGCTACGATGAACCCGATCTCATCCATGTGAGCTACTAACATGATCTTTGGTTTCTCGCTGCTTCCTTTCAACTTAAAAGTGCAGGAGCCCATATTGTCTTTAGAGAATTCTGAAATGCTTCCAAGTTCTTCCTGCATTATTTTTGCTACTCTATGTTCATGACCGGAAATTCCTGGTGTTAAGGTTAGTTTCTTCAGCAGTTCTATTCTTTCCATTTTTGCTCCTTAATTAGTCGGCTTCCGACAAAGACGGAAACGACCTCTAGATTTTTATTTTGGATGTTTTATATTTGTATACAAACGTCAAGCGTAAAATTTGTAAGTAAAGTAAGCTGCAAGATTGCATTTTGCAAAATATGAGTTCAAAATAAATCTCGTTCCCAAACCAGAATTTGGGAACGAGAAATAAACTCATCTTTCAGCGGCGTCTCATGTTCCCTCTCTTTACGCGTTGACTTCCTGTAAGAAAACTTCTCAGCTTACCCAAAAGAGAGGGAAATAGCAAGGGTGAGTTCTTCTATACTCTTTCTTTTACTTCAATATGCTTTTTGGTAGTAAAGTAGTACATTGCTGGAATCACGTAAAGCGTCATAATGGTGGATACAATAATTCCTCCAATACTAACAATACCAAGCGGTTGACGCATCTCTGCACCGGATTCACCAATTCCCAAAGCCATCGGCAGCATTCCAAAAATAATAGCAATACCACTCATCAGGATTGGTTTCAGTTTGGTAGGACCGGCTTCCAATAATGCTTCTTTGGTAGTTTTACCTTGTTCACGCAACTGCTGAGTGTAATCCATGATTAAAATAGCTGCATTCACCACAATTCCCAACAGCATAATTATTCCCATCATCACGATCATACCAATATTCTGACCGGTTAAATAAAGACTTATCACAACCCCGATCATAGCTAAAGGCATGGTCATCAAGATCAGAACTGGTTTTGTAAAACTTTCCAGGATCGCAGCCAGCAGCATGTAAGTAAGCAAGATTGCTATCATGAAAGCTTTTCCCATTTCGCGATTATTTTCTTCCATCATTTCACTGGCTCCACCCCAATTGAAACTGAAACCTTCGGGTAGATCAACCTCATCCTGCAATGCTTGTATATCATTTACAATATTACCCAGAACTGATCCAGCAGCAACATCACCTGTGAATTTGACGGATTTAATTTTATCACGATGTACGATCATTGTACTGCCACTGGTGAATTTAATATCAGCCAGTTGAGATAATCTATAAACACCCATCGGACCGACCACGGGAATATTCTTCACTTCTTCCGGTGAATCTACCGATTCATCCATCAATGAAATGATCATATCATACTCTTCACCTTCTTCACGATACGAAGATGCATTCAAGCCCTCTACCGAAGATCTAAGAGTGAGAGCCAAATCGTAAATCGTAAGACCGGCAGCTGATAATTTATCCCGCTGTGGAATTAATGTTATCTCAGGTTTTCCAGATTTCAGATTACTATCAAAATTTATAAGACCTTTAATCTCTTTCGCTTCTGTCAGGAATTTATCAGTAATCTCTGTAAGTTCCTCCATATTTGTACCTTTTAAATAGAATTCAACCGGAGAGCTTCCAGTTCCTATTGATGATTGGGGAGATACTTTGATCTTGATATTAGAAACTGTAGATAATTCATTAATTAAAACATTCACCATCTCGTCAGTAGAAATATTGCGATCTTCTACATCGGTCAGCATCACGTATATCGTGGCTAGATTAACACCTTCATCGATTCTACCCTGACTTCCCAGGCCGGTAAGGATCTGCTTCACTTCAGGATGTTGAGAAATAACAGATTCGATTTCATCATATTTCCCCGCAGTTTCATCCAGATTATAACCAGCAGGAAGCTCAAAATCAATAGAGATGTTCCCTTCATCTGAACTTGGGAAAAGCTCAAATCCTAACTTTGAGCCAAAGATACTCATGCTTCCAATAAAAATAAGGAAAGCCAGTACTGTAGTTGCAATCGCAACACCTTTATTTTTTAATACAAAAGCCAGAGTTTTGCGATAATCGGCTTCCCAACGATGAAACATTGCTTCTAGAGTTTTACCAATTTTATTTTTCTTTTGTTTTTCTGGAATAAGCAGTGAAGCCAGCATGGGAGTAAGTGTAAATGAAATAATCAGTGAGAACACGGTAGCAAAAGCAACTGTAAGGGCAAATTCCCGCAGGAATTGACCAATCATTGTATTCATCATAGCCAAAGGTACAAATACAACAATATTGGTTAGGGCAGATGCCATCACTGCCACTGTGATCTCAGCTGTTCCCACATCAGCAGCTACTCTACGACTGTTACCCATTTCCTTATGCCGGAAAATATTTTCCAGCACCACCACAGAATTGGTAACTAAAATTCCCACCGAAGTGGATAACCCCATCAAAGATAAAATGTTCAAACTAAATCCTGCCCATTGCATCACCATAAAAGTAGAGATGATTGAAGTTGGCATAGCTATAGCTACAATGAGCGTAGAGCGCAGATCGTGCAGAAAGAACAAAAGTACAATACCAGTAAAAAGAATCCCCAGAAAAACATTGCTGAGGGTATCGGAAACCGAGCTTTTGATATACTCTGATCCATCAATGACGATAGAAAGCTCTGTTCCGGCCGGTAAAGATTTCTTCAACTTGGCAATTTCCTTTTGAACTGCTTCCGACACATTGACGGGATTTCCATCAGAAGTTTTCACGATGGAAAGCTGAATCACATTTTCTTTTCTATCTTTCTTAGCATTATTAAAGAATATTGAACGTTTGCGAATCTCCTCACCGCTATCTTTTACATCGGCAATTTGATGCAATTTCTTTGTGCCAAAAGCAGTAGGAATTTCCAGATCTTCCAATTCCTTTATTGAAGCCAGTTCGCCTTCCAATCGAACAGAGTATTCTTGATCTTTCTGCTGAAATTGTCCACCGGGCATATCCATATTATGAGCAGATAAAATTTGTGTAAGCTGGGGAAGCGAGATCATATTTTGATATACGGTTCGGTCATCCAGCTGCACGTGAATTTCTCTCTTCTGACCACCCGTCACATCAACATTGGCTACTCCTTCGATTTGTGAAAGTCTATCCTTGAGTTGTTTATCTGCGATTTCATAGAGTTCGCGTCCGTCCAGGTCTCCGGTGAGAATTAATTCCATAATTGGAAAAGCTGTAAAATCCAATTTATCAACACTTGGTTTATCTGCCTCAGAAGGTAAATTTCTATTTATAGCATCAACTTTCTGCTTAACTTCTGCCACAGCAACATCAATATCTTTGCCCAATTCAAAGGCTATTATCAATATAGAAACATTATCCATGGAATATGATTCCATATAATCTATTTTGCTGATTGTAGAAACTGCATCCTCAATTTTTTTGGTAATAAGAGTCTCTACTTCATTGGGTCCAGCTCCGGCATATATAGTTTGAACAGTTACAAAAGGAATATCAGCTTCCGGCATCAGGTTCAAAGATAATCCAAAGTAGGCTAATGTTCCAAATACTACGAATACCAGGATAACCATTGTCATCATCACCGGTTTGTTTATTGATACTTTTGATAAAAACATTTATTTCTCCATTTATCTGATTATCATCCTGAGCGTAGTCGAAGGATTATTTTCCTTCATTATGGTTCGACTCCACTCACAATGACAGTTATTGATTACTTATTTAATATAAAAAGCATAGCGCTAAGAGCAAAAGGCTATTTGCCATCTAATCAACTACCTTCACTTTCGCTCCATCATATACCAGGTTCAACCCCTTTATGATAACTTTATCACCAATCTCCAAACCGTTTGTAATTTCAAAATGATCATTTTCCAGTCCGGTTGTCACAGGAGATTTATGGGCTTTTTCACCGTTAATTTTATATACATAGTAACCGTTTGTATCTTTTTTAACATTTGCCCTGGCTACTAATAAAGCATCCTCATTTTTATAGGTTTGAATGGCAATATCACCTATAACATTACTTTTACAAAGGTTTTCAGTATTATCAAATACCAGGTCAACACCAAAAGCATTGTGGCTTCGATCCATTGATATTGCCACTTCTGTAACTTTGCCGGTTAGAACTTTATTATTCCAAGTAGCAGTTGCATTTTGATCATTTTTGATCTGACACACTTCATCTTCTGTAGCCCAGATACGTGCTTTCATCTGTTTAGTCTCTGATACAAAAGCTAGAACATCTTCTGCATGAACACCATCAGTTTCCCGCACGTTTACAGCGATTACAAATCCGTCGATTGGTGCTCTTACTTTCAGCATTTGCATTACAGCATCTAAATTAGCTTCAGCAACTTTATACTGTGTTTCCACTCCATCCAGATCTTGCTGGGAAATGCCGCCTTTAGCATATAAATTCTTCATACGATTGTAGGTAGATTCTGCCAGTTTAAAAGCAGATCTTGCCTGGGTGAGTTGACCGGCAGGAGCATCTTCAGGAAATTCAAACATCACCTGATCTTTAGTTACATAATCTCCCACTTTCACGTTCACTTTTTCTATTCTGCCACCGATCATGGCTGCCGCTGCCGACTGACGAATACCACTAAGATTGGCATTATAGGTTAGTTCTTTGATGAAAATTTCTGGTTGCATTACCTGTACTTCCACCGGAATTCCTTCTTCTTTATAGATCTGTTCCATATTTTTGGATTCGGCTTTTTCCTGTTTGGCACAACCAAAGAAAAGCATCGTTGTAAGTACAGATAGAATCATTAATTTTGATTTCATTTTATCTCCGTTTATATTTTATTAAATTCATCTGTCATTGCGAGGGTCCTCACAGTGAAATTCTTTCGAAGCAATCTTGTATTGCCAACAATGTTAACAATTGAGATTGTTTCGTTTGTTCCAGCAAGAGCAAAAACTCGCAAAGACATAATTTATAATTCTCTGCCCATTGCTTTCCGCAACTTTGTATATGAGATCACAGCGGCATATTTGGCATTCATAAAGCTTAGTTTAGCAGCTTTCAACTGCAGTTGTGCATCGATAATTTCTAATTGGTTAGAAACTTGATTTTCGTATCGGGCGTTGGCAATTTCTAATCCTTTCGTTGCAAGTTCTACATTTCTGTTCTGAGTAGTCACCTTTTCCAGATCTGCTTTCCATTGCCAATAAGAATTGCGTACATCCAACTCGATCATTTCCTGCAAAGTTCTATGATCAAGTTTAGATTGATTTAAGGTATGTTTGGCTTTTTTGATCTTGGAACTATTAGAAAGTCCAGTAAAAAGCGGCATGGAAAAACCTAATCCAACCTGGTAAGAACTCCCCCAGTCATCACTTTCTATCTTCTCTTCATCAGTTCCGAAATAAGTATAATCTGCAGTTAAACCGATATTGGGCAAGAAATTACCTTTTTCATAACGCAGCAAAACCTTACTCACATCCACACCTATCTCAGAAAGTTCAATTTCCATCCTATTCTTCAAACCGCTTTCAACTGCATTATCCAAATCAATCTCTTCCATTTCCGGTAGAGTAATATCATCAATAAGCAACAATTTAGATTCTTTTATATCCAAGTGGTTGGTAAAACTTTCCATTGCCAGCTTAGAATTTTTTTCTGCTTCCAGTACTTCCGGTTCCAGCTTTTGAACTTCCAATTCTGCACGCAGTAGATCATATTCGGAAACCAATCCTTCTTCATTCATATCTTCAACCTGTTGAAAATAGAGATTGGCAAAATCCAAGGCTTCTGCTTGAATCTCGGCAACTTCTGCTGCCAGTTTAGTTTTGTAATACAGATCAATTGTATTAAAAATCAAATTCTGTTCATCCAGAAAATACTTCTTCTCCTGCAAATGGTATAATTTATTAGCAACATTGATACCATTAATCAACTTGCCGCCCATGAAGATAACCTGATTAAGTGAGACTTTCCCTGCCAGTGAATATTCATCTGAAGTGTCACTAGGAAGCATGCCATCAACTGCTCCAGCTACTGCATTCTCGAAATCTGAACCTGTAGAATCCAGCAAACTGGTGAACGTAAATCCCAATTGGGAAGAATCCGGATATTTCATATGTTTGTACTGATATCCACCGGAAAGTGAAATCTGTGGAAACAAATTACCACGAACATTGTTGTATTCCTGACGGTATTTGCCCACTTCTTCCCTGGCTTTTTGCAAATCTTTGTTGTTCTCTTTCGCCATTTCCACACTTTCTTGCAAAGTCAGTGATGTTTGACCAAACAATGATATAGTCAGTAACAGCAATATAATTGAAATTAAATTCCGTTTCATTAAATTCCTCTCTATTCAATTCCTTTAAAAATAACTTCAATGGATGTATCGATCATCTCATCGATATCCCAATCAGCGTTTTCCAAAAAACGTCCAATAAATGATCCATATGTCACTCCCAGGATCATCAAAACCAGTGAATCACTAAGTTCAAAGCTCACACGCTGATTTTCAATACCCTGTTTGATCACATCCTTTACCAGTCTAAAATCTGATTCCATAATCCTAGCTTTATGCATATGTATAAACTCTTTAGCTTTGAGTGGTAAAAATTCCTTCTCAAACAATTTCAAGAATGGCATATTTTCCCGCATCAGATTGATTTTCATCTTCATATATGTACGTAATTTTTCACGTACATTGCTAGCGCCTTCAACAGCTTCTTTCACTTTTACTTCAAATTCGTTAATTTTTAATAAAAGCATTTCTGCAAGAATCTCATCTTTGCTTTTGAAGTAGTAGTAAAGTGCTGTTTTTTTTACTCCGCATTCTTGCGCTATATCATCAAGAGTGATCTTATTTATTCCATACTTAAGAAAGGCTTTCTGAGCTGCGTTTAGAATTTCTTCACGTCGTTCCATGTTTCCTCCTTTATATTTTAAACTTTTAATTCATAAATTCAAAATCTAAAATTGTGTTATAATGTCAAATACTTTTTTAATTTTTTACCATTTTGTTCAAATTATGGAAAAAGAGAGCCGGAAATACCGGCTCTCGAATCATCTATTGAGAGAAGTATTCTGCCAGCGACCAGCAGGCAAAGGTTATCAACTCATTTTTATTCATAACATTCTGATTGAATCCCTGCAGTTCCTTTTTCAATTCTGCAGTTTTATCATCCTGCAGCTGAGCCATAATAATTGAGTTATGACCCGGCCACACATCGTTATTCAGATGAGGAATTCCCAGGGGTGCTTTTCCCAGGATCTCTTCAATCATCTGATAACTATTAATATTCAATTTCTCAATTAGAAACCTGACCTGCTCAAGAACGGCAATATCACAGGTTATATAGATCATGTTCATTATTTTTCCTCCTCTACTAGAGATTTACGATTCAAGCTGGTGTAGATAACCGGTACTAAAATCAGCGTGATCAAGGTGGAAACCAGCAGTCCTCCGATCAAAGTTACACCTAGCGGTGAATACATTTCTTTACCCATTCCTTTACTCAAAGCCATCGGCACCATCGCCAGAATTGTAGTCAGTGAAGTCATCAAAACCGGACGAAGCCTGGAATGACCTGCATCAGTTACTGCTTTAACAAGTGTATTCCCTCTAGCACGTAATAGGTTCGTGTAAGTTACCAGAACGATACCATTATTCACCACAATTCCCATCAACATAATCATACCGATAAAGGTTGTAACACTCAGAGTCAAGCCGGTAAGTTTAAAAGCCCAGATAATGCCGATAAATGTAAAAGGAACAGCAAACATGATAATGAAAGGATCCTTAAATGACTCAAACTGTGCAGCCATGATCATGTAAACCAGAAGAATACCTAAAATCAGGATCAGATAGAGATCTCCAAATGAATCCTGCTGTTCCGTAACCTGACCACCCAAGCGAATATCAATATTTTCCGGTTTATCTATCTGCGAAATGATCTCTTCTGCTCTCTGAGCTGCATCTCCCAGTGAAAGATCCTCAACTTCAGATTTCACATACACAATACGTTGCTGAGCTTTATGTTCAATTTCCAGTACACCACTGTCTTCAACGATTCGGGCAACCTGTTCTAATTTTATCTGATTCCCTGTCAGGTTTGTGAGAGTTATATTATGAAGCTTATTTATATCATTTCTGCTTTCCGGATTATATCTCAGGGTAATATCATAATCTTCTCCATTTTCGGTAAACTCACCTGATTCCGTACCGAAAATACTCTGACGAATCTGCAAACCGATCATAGCTGTATTTAAAGCCAGTTGAGAAGCTTTCTTCTTATCAACGATGATCTGGATCTCCAGTTTCCCTGGATCAACGGTTGTTTGTACATCTTTGAATCCGTTTTCTTTTTGTAGATATTTTTCCAGGGTATCAGCTATAGCATTAATCTGAACGAGATCATCTCCCGAAATTTCAATTTCAATCGGTTTCAGATTTCCCAATAATCCAGCCGAGAGAATACTGCCACCTGTTACATGATAATCAACAATTTCAGGAATTTCCGTCATTCTTTTCCTGATCACATCAGCAATCTCTTTTGCACTTCGGTCACGTTCGTTGCAAAGGGAAAGATGACACAGAACAGTACTCACATTTTTACCTTCGGAAAAACCTACCATAGAGAGTAAACCACTCTCTGTTTGCCCGGCAACTGTTATCAAACTGCTGGGATTCATTTCTGGTATCTCTTCAATAAAGATCTGCTTAACATTTTGTGCAACCCTGTCTGTCTCCTCGGCTGTAGATCCTACTTCCAATTTGAATACAGTACTCACATCTCCAGCATCAAATTCGGCAATATAATCTGTTCCCAGAGTAGTACCCATCCACATAGTTACTCCAAATATTACAATTACAATAACATATACCAGTTTCCTATTTGTCACAGACCAAATCAAAATTTTCTTGTAGCGGTTTTCCACCGAAGTAAATAGTCTTTCTGTAACCTGGAACAACCGACCATGTTTTGTCTTCTCTTTACTGTGCGGTCTGATGAACCTTGAAGCCAGCATAGGAGTTAAACTCATTGCTGCGATCAAAGAAGCGAAAAGAGTTACAGTTGTAATAATAGCCAGCTGCTTAAACATTACTCCTACAATTCCACCCATAAACACCATGGGCAGAAAAACCATGAGCGTAGTAGCTGTAGAAGCAACAATTGCCGTTCCCATTTCGCTGGTTCCATAAATTGCTGCCTGGTCGGGACGGGTTCCTTTTTCTATATGCTGGGTTATGTTTTCCATTACTACAATCGCATTATCCACAACCATTCCGATCGCAATAACCAATGCCATCAAGGAAAAGATATTGATGGAATATCCAGCCAGGAACATCAGGATAAATGCACTGATCAGAGAAAAGGGTATGGTAAGTGAGATGATGAGTGAAGATCTCCATTCACGCAGGAAAGCAAAAACTACTAAGATTACAAAGATGAAGGCATACCAGAGAGTACTGGAAAGATTACGAATTGATTCTGTAACAAGTTCGTCTGTTGCTATTACTTCGTTTAATTCTACATCTTCCGGAAGTGTATTCTCTATCAGTTTCAATTCGTTTCGTAGTGCATTGACTACTTTCAGAGTATTAGTACCACTCTGTTTCTGGATCATTACGACAGCTGAACGACTGTCTCTGGTATGAGCAAACTCATCCTTTTCCTTGAAACCGTCTTGTACCTCAGCTATATCAGCAACCCGTACGATCCTGCCGTTGAAATTTATTAGAACGATCTCTTTTATTTCTTCAATATTGGAAAATTCTCCAGGTACTTTCACAGTAAATTCACTGCTGCCGACCTTGATACTACCACCCGGGATGGTTATGTTTTCTGCTTGTAATATCGTAGAGATCATCTGCATGGATATCTTGTAGGCATATAATTTCTGTGGATCCACATTGATCTTGATCTCACGCTCTGGGTAACCTAATGAAAGCACCGAACCCACGCCTTCAATCTTACGCAGTCTGGTGGTGATTTTATCTTCGATGATATTCTCCAGCCCGTAGAAATTTTCTTCTGCTGATATTCCTATTACAATCACCGGCATCATGCTGCTATTGATTTTGTAGATTATGGGATCGTGAGCATCATTTGGTAAATGCCTTTTAGACAGTTCCAATAGATCACGGGCATTATTAGCAGCCTCGGTAATATCGGCTCCCCAGCTGTACTGCATAGATACAAATGAAACATTTTCCTTGGAGGTTGAAGTTAGTTTTTTCAGGTTTTCGGCACCTGAAAGTGTTCCTTCCAATTCTTTTGTAACCTGCTGTTCCACTTCTTCTGCTGATGCTCCCGGAAAAACCGTAATAACGGTTAATGTAGGAAGTTCCATATCCGGCATAACATCAAGCGGAAGCATTTTTAACGAAACCAGACCCAACAACAGAATTGCCAGGAAAAACATAATCGTGGAAATAGGTCTTTTTACTGCTATTTTAGGAAGTTGCATAATTTCTCCTAATCTTCGATAATCTTGATCTTACTATCTTCATCAACACGGCTTTTCCCAGCTGTAATGACGAATATATTTTCATTTATACCTTTTACAGCAACTTCATTATCGATAGTGTAGAGTTTTTCTATTTCAATTCTCTCCGGTTTGTCGGATTCTATAGTAATCACATAATCACGAGCTGTTCCGGACAGGTGAATAATGCTTTGTAAAGGTACAAAAACAGCTTGCTGGGATCTCTGAGCAATTTTGACACGGCTGAACATACCAGGTTTGAGAATTCCATTGGGATTAGCAATGGTAATTTCCACTTGTGAAGTATGGCTCATCTGATCGATAAAAGGCTGAATAAGAGTGATCTTACCCGTAAATGTTTTTCCTGCTACTGCATCAAATGACACTTCTGCCAACTGACCAGTCCAGATTGCGGCTAGCATTTCTTCATTCACTTCAATGCGTACTTTAACGGGATCGATCTGCATCAGCCTGATCACACCTGGAGCATGAGAATAACCCATCTTTAAAGCCGGAACAAACATATAATTTTCTCCTTTATTCACCAGATGCTGAGCAATAACACCACTGAATGGTGCCCTGATTTGAGTGTTTTTTTTCAAAAGTTTATAGCGTTCGTATTTTGCCTCATACTGGGCTTTTACATGGTCATAATCTATTTCCGGTATCGATCCTTTTTCGAAAAGACGTTTCATACGCAAATAATCTTTTTCGTAGGTTTTATATTCGATTTCTGCCTGGGCAAGCAATTCTCCGGAAAGTTCAACAAGAAGTGCGCCTTCTTCTACTATATCTCCTTCATTGTAATAGATTTCTTCTACTCTACCAGGTAAAATGGCTCCCAAATTTGTTTCCTGATTAGGCATTAGAGTACCGGCAAATTCCATTACAGGTTCAAATGTTTTTAACTGGCTTTTAACCACTTTCACTGGTATTACCTGTTCCTGAGTTTCTGTTATTTCTTTATTACTGCAGCTCCATACGGCAAAGCTTACCAACATTATCATCAATAGATTTTTTTTCATTGTATTCTCCTTATAAAATTCCCATTGCTTTTTTTAGACTTACCTGTTCAATTTTAAATTCTGACTTTGCGTCGATCAGACTGGAATATGCTTCCTGCCACAAAACCTGGGCATCAAGAACATCTGAACTGCTAACCAGACCTTCGTGATTGCGATTAGTTGTTTCTTTTAAATTTTCATCTGCTTTGGCATAATTCTTTTTGCACATGTTTATCCTGGTTCTACTTTCTGCCACTTTGAATTTACATTGCTCAATTTCCAGATCTATCATTTCCTCAGTTTCTTGATATCTCTTTTCGGCAGCGCGTTGCAGATGTTTACTAGCTCTATAATCAAAGCCTCGTTTGTTCCAACCAAAAATATCCATCTCGAAACTAACTCCCACCGACCAATCTTCACCGAATTCTTCTGTAAAATTATCGTAGGGATTGGGATTCAACCAGTTGTAACCGGCATTAAACATTATATTCGGGCAATAGCGTGCCAGGTTTATACGTTTCAGACTTTTACTGATATTTATGCCCTGCTGGAGCATAAGAAGTTCAGGTCGGTCACCTGATTCTGAAGAATTTTCCCAGGAAGAATCATTTTCAATTCTATCATCAGAGATTTCTAATTCTTCATTTAAAGGTAATCCGATAACCTGCTTCAAAGCAAGCTTGACCAAAGTTAAACCGTTCTGTGCTCTCTGCAGCTGCAGTTCTGCTTTGTTGTACATTACTTCCACTCTAAGCAGATCACTTTTAGTAATAATACCTTCAGCTTCCAAGTTTTTCAGATCCTGCCAATGTACATTAACCGTGGTTTTATATTGGTTGGCTAATTCTACTTTTTCTTTCAGGCTTACAGTCTGCCAATACAACTCTTCCGTACGCTGCAAAACTTCCTGACGTGTTAAGACCTGCTGAGCTTGACTTATTTTTTCCTGAGAATTACTGATCCTGTATTGCTCAATGATCTTTCCACCTGTAAAAACTGGTTGTGATAAAACAACGCTGATTGCATAGTTATCTTTCGGTAGAAGCTGAAGAGCCAGAGATTCATCCAGCAATCCATTGGCATACATAGCTGAAAGTGTTTGATAGAAAATATCGTTTTCTACACCAAGACCCGCAAAATTGCTAAATTCCTGCATTCCATTTAATAAATCAGTAAAAGTATCATTCAAATCATACTCTACTTCCTGATGCAAGTGTGTGTAATTTCCTATTGCTTTTACCTGGGGAAGAAAATTGGTAAAGACAGAGTTTTTATTACATTTTGCCGCATCTGCTTCTTCCTGTACAGCTGCAATAGTCTTATTATTTTCCAAGACCAGCTGTTTGCATTCTTCCAGAGATAACTTGTGGTGGGTCGCTGCTGCCGGAGATAGCAACAACATAAAAGCTAAACACATTAATACAGATATATTGTTAAATTTCTTCATAAAACCTCCGTTTATCTAATCCCGTTGAAGATAACTTCGATAGATGTATTGATCATTTCGTCGATATCCCAATCTTCATTTTCCAAGAAACGTCCAATAAAAGTACCGTAAGTTACACCCAAGATCATCAAAACCAGAGAATCATTCAATTTAAAAGAAACCCGGTGATTTCTGATCCCCTGCTCGATTATGTCTTTAATAAGACAAAAATCCGTTTCCATAATGTCCTTTCTGTGCTTCTCCAGGAAATTTTTTGCTTTATTCGGCAATCTTTCTTTCTCGAATAAACGCATAAAGGATATATTCTCACGCATCATGTTGATCTTCATTGTCATGTAGGTTCGAAGTTTTTCCTTCACGTCTTCTGCTGCTGTTAGTGCTTCCACTATGTCGGTTTGATACTCTCTGATCTTTAGCAGAATCATTTCTGACAAAATCTCGTCTTTACTCTTAAAGTAATAGTAAAGTGCTGTCTTCTGGATTCCGCATTCTCCGGCAATATCCTCCAGTGTGATCTTTTCGATCCCAAATTTCTGGAAGGCATTTTGAGCCGCTGCCAAGATTTCTTCACGACGATTCATATCTCTTCCTCCTAATTTTAACTTTTCATTCATAAGTTCAAAAATTTAGATAGAGAAAATGTGTCAACACCTTTTTTGAATTATTTATTAAATTGTTCAAAATGTGGGAATACTGAAGTTAAAATCGATAAGAAATAAAGCTTCGCAGTTCGTTGTTTTTGGCTACAACATCTTTGTAATTGTCATATTTACCATTTCTTAAATAATATAAATACTCCAAACCTAGCTTGAAGTGTTTACTGATCGGTGTATCCACCCGGTAATTAGAAATCTCAATTGCTTCAGTACCATCTGCCCCACTTAGAGTATAAAGCCAGTAACGCAGATAACCTACATACATTTCTCCATATTTTTCGTTAATCAACCAACCTTCAAATTTACTACTGTAACCTGGTCCAAGATTGTAATCGCGATGAGCCTGTTGTGCATAAACAGAGTTGCTGCCACCCATGATGATGGCGGAAACATGACAGGATGTGAAAAGGTTCATTCCTTCGTAGGCTGAAAAACGAGAGATCACTCCACCCCCAACTCCACTGGCAGCTATCTTATAAACATCATTTGCCAGATAATCAAAGTGTTGAAAAGCACCAAAAAGATTGTCTTGCGCCATCTCACCCGTGTTTCCCTGAAAATTGAAATTACTGCCCCAAAGCAGGGCATCACCATAGAAATTAGTTATTGTATCCACACCTTTCAGGTTAATTCCTAAATGCAGATTAAAATAATCAAATGGTTTACGTTTTTCATTTTTGAAAGGAGTTCCATAAACAAGCTGGGCTTTAAGAAGAGGCGATTCTTTACCTTGAAAAATATTCATTCCTTCCCCTACAGTGTTTCCACCCAGTGAAATCTCTGCCAACACATCTTCACGTTGCTGATTATGAAATCGACTTTTTGTTTTGGTTCTACCTTGGAATAGTCTGTTTATACCGCGTATTGGATTAATAACTCCAGCCCCAATTTCTCTCCAGGTTCGTTCCGATCCGGTAGCGGAATCATCCAATATTAAAGAAGAAACACGCCAGGTAATTTCACCCAGCATGATACCACCCATGGTTGTTGTTATCAAATCGTTATTGGAAGGTTCTTCGATCTCCATGAACATTTCCCACATGAAACTTCCAGCCAGAGAGAATGGTGTTGATTCCCAAAAATTGAAACCGTTACTGCGTGCAGAGTTGAAGTAGAGATTGCCATGATAAGGATGTAGAAATTGGTTCATCAAGAAGTCACTATCATCAAACACAAAACCGCTTTGCAAATTATGCTTAACAGATTTTATACTGATATTAGCCCATTCCGCTTTAGCAATATAGTTATCAACACTCCACACCCCTAAATTTATGCCAATCGCTTCACTGGCAGCTAGTTTAAAATTCTTAGGATTCGAACATTTTACAGCAGAATTGGTTTGTAAAGAATCTGTAGAAACTGATTGAGCATGGATCAAACTGATTGAGATAAGGAATAGGAAAATTATATATTTTATCATAAGTAACCTCAAAATAGATTTATTCCACAGAAATAGAGTAGCCTATCTTCCGAAGTTACTGTTTCTGCGTCCTCATCATCCAAATCAGGATAGTCAGCCATGGTGGAACCCCCGATTCCTCCGAAAATTGAAACATTCTCAGTTATACGTAAAGAACAGGAAAAACGCAGTTGTAGCGCAAAACTATTGGGAATATCACTCTCTTCATTATCGGGTTCATAAATTACATGGAAGAAACCGAAATCGGTCTCAAATCCTAATCTTTTCCAGGGAACTCTATAACCGTAATGAAACCCGAACAAAACAGATTCTTCAATTTCAGATTCTAAATTGGGTGCTCCTATTTCCAAACTGGAAACAAAATTATTGGATTCAAACCGGATAGCAGTAACAAAACCAGCAAAATTACTGATGTAGTTCTGCCAGCGGATATTTCCATCATCCGAAATATTAATAAGTCCAATTGGTACACCTTCTTGTTGCTCCGCGAGATTCATCAATCCGATCTGCCAACCCCGATTTAACTGGGTGATGTTCCCAATGCCCAATTGAACACCCTTAAGCTCTGCGCACACATTCAAACTTGCGGTTTGGAGACCAGACATTTTACGTGCAACAAAATTGAAAGTTGTTCCAAACTGAGCGCCTTTAAAACCACCACCTACAACGTTCCCGACTACGGCTGACTGCAGCCCGTAAAAATCTCTTCCTACAATATTAAAAACAGCAGACTGTTGCATTCCCCTGAAATATCCACCCACAAAATTCATCGCTCCTACGACCTGATATCCGGAAAAACTTTTTCCCAAAAGGTTGAATGCAATCCCGGCTTGAACACCCAAAATGCTTTGGTTCACCACATTCACAGTGGAGAACGAGATGCCCTGTAGATCTTTATTAATCTGGGAATATAGAAGTGATGCCTGAATTCCATTTACACTGCCATTACAGATTGCTGAGAATCCTGAAATGCTGGCACCTTCAACATTGCCTACACTATTTTGAAAAAGAGATAAGTTAAAATTAGTAGATTCCAGTTTGGATTTGTTTGTGGACCAGGGATAGAAAATTCCAAGCGTTATAGATTTATCTACTGGTTTCGCATTTAAGAATGATAATCCCATAATTAGTAAGAATACGAATTTTAATTTCATAACTTTCCTCATGAGAAGAGAAATAATTTTGTTTGTGTAATTGTCAATTTGATAAGCAAAAATTTAATCCTATAGAAGTAATGTATCTAAGAAATATGAGAGATAATTCCATCCTTCGACTAAGCCTGTCCTGAGCTTGTCGAAGGGCTCAGGATGACAGGAAAGATATCTATTTTATAGAGATTTTAACAACCATGCTGAAAGTACTATTTTTCTTTTTCAATAAATTCCCAGTGCAGATGAGTTCTTGTTTTGAATGTATAGAATTTCATAAATTTTAGCATTCTGGGTAAATTATAATCCGGTTCAACCTGGAAGTAATCATAGTTATCGAAACTCTCATTTAAAATTGTGGAGTCTATAACCAAGACAATTTCTTGAAATTTATTCAAAGAATCAAGTACTGATTTATGATATTGAAAATAATGAACGTCCTGCGGTGTGTATTTCTTCAAGGAATCTTGTAATGATGTAAAATAAACGGAATTTTCTTTTGAAGCAACAACAGCCAACGGTATATTTGGATTAAATGCTTCCACTAATCTTGCTGGCTGAGCTTCCAATCTAACATGTTCCTGATAATGAATAAGCCCTTTAACTCCAGCAAATGTAAACCAGATAGCAACAAGAATTGAAGCATATTGGGCAATTAGTTTCATTTTGCTGACTTTAGAAATTTGACCAATAAAGGCAAGTGGCAGCAGGAAGATGGATGTTCCAAAGAAAAATCCCATAAACAGCATCATACCACTGAGAGCACCACCTAGATCTACAGCTTTAGAGAGTGCAATCAAGAAGGAAGGACAAAAATTTATACCGGTGAGAATCCCCAGGATAAAACCGCTTTTAGTGAATTTAGCCATTTTGGGTACATGACAACTTTTAGTTTTTTTATTGGTCCTTACTGCAGAAAGCACAAGATAAGCTGAGAGTAAAATGTAGGCAATCGAAGTAAACAACTCACGGTTAACTGAAGCAATTTGAGCTCCGGTATATCCAGCAATAGCGCCAAAAGCAAGATAGGAAATAAACCTTCCAGCAGAGATCTCCAAAACAGCCAAAAGGCTTTTACCTAATTTTCTATCTTCAGAGATCAAATAAGGCAAGTAGATAGGAGAACAGGTGATCAAGCATGTTGTTCCTGTAGTTAACCCTAGAATTGCTCCTTCAATTAATGTTTTTATCATATTTACCTTTTTTTAAAATATTATTGTAGAACCAATGAAAATTAAATTCTGAGTATGAATATTATAATAATCTACAAATTCATCTTTGATCCAAAATGATTGTAATGAATTCAGGAAATATTCCATTTTCACTGAGTATGAAGTAAAAAGATCAACTGAATATTTTATAGCAACAGTTGAATAAATATCTTTGACCAGATACTGATTTTGTTCAATAAAACCAAGCGAGCCTTCATTTTCAGGGTTATATTTAATTCCAACCAAGACATAAGAGTTATTAAGGTTTTCAAGTGCATAGGAATACATCGTATGAACTCTGAGCATATTAGAAACACGATAAACTTGAGAAGTTTCATCATCATAACAAGAACGGTTTATATAGGAAACAAAACCGGAAATCCCATTACGGAATCTCCTTGAATAACGCAATTGTGTGATCAGGTTATGATCCTGTTCATTATTGATCTTAGCAGAAATTCTTTTGTAGTATTGCACTTTTGCTTTGAGAGAACTGAAGAGATTAATGTTATTGTCATATTCAAATCCTCCCCCTAAGTTCGTCTTTATAGTATACTCTCCCGAAAATCTTCAGATGATCCATGATTGGATAAGAAAGTTTAGAATCGGTATAGCTATCATAATCTCTAGCTCTGTGGGCGTCATATTCATCATCCTCTTCTTCTATAGGAACAACATATCTATACTGCAAATCCCTAAAGTTCGTATAAACATTCAGGTTCAGATTTCCAAAATTCTGTTTTAAATGCACAACAGCACTGGAAACCATTTTTAGTTGTGTATGTTGCCCCAGGGCTGGTAATGATAAGAAATTAGTTTCATCTGGATCGTAATAACGATTATTCAATTTGAAGTTAAGATAAGTTGTTTCATGATTATATAGAAAACCTAGCTTCAGGTCATTTGTGAGAAATGAATTGCGTCGCTCATGACTTTTCTCAGAGAAGAAAAAATTATCCTTCACATTAAAAGAAAGTTTCTTACTTATCTTACCTGTTACCTCATGTTGATAATTCAGCCCAAACTTACCTTGAGCCTTTATTTTATCAGCATCTTGAGAAGCTCCAGTGATTATTTCAATATCATGCTCAGCATTCGTAGTGAAGTATTTAAGAGAAAGTTGTGACCAGTTTGTTAAGTTGAATTTTCTTCGTTGATCTGGATCTTCTAATTTTTGCTCGTTGGATAGATCAGATTTAACTCTTTTATTTTCTGCTAAATCACCTAACCAGATAAATGGTATACATAAGGTTGATCCAAACGGTTTTTGATATAATGACCTGGCTATTTTATAATACTTGTTTTTAGATTTTGTTTCTAAGTTATTATTTTGCTTTTCCTCAGAAAATCCTTGAGAAAATGAGATTGATATTAGAAGTATTATTAAAATTTTCTTCATATCATTCACACTTTAATAGATAGCATCTTCCGGGCAGACAGTAATACATTTACCACACTGATTGCATTTAGTTTGATCTATTATTGCCTTGCCGTCTTCACCGATTTCAACTGCATCCTGCGGACAGATATTAATACAATTTCCACAGGCATTACAAGCTATTTTATCTACATTATATTCAGGATTACTCACTTTTTCACAGCTAATAATACTTACGAAGATCACAATTAGGAAAAATATTATTCCTATTTTTTTCATTTATTTTTCCTTATTGCTTTATAAGTACAACTTGTTATACAGATTTCACAATCTATACATAATTCCGCATCGATAACAGCTTTTCCATCAATTATTTCAATTGCATTTACAGGACAGACACTAACACAGTCTCCACAACCTATACAAGAATTTGATTCTACGAAAATATTACTCTTGGAGATCGCGAAAAGTGAAATTGCGGCTAAGATAATTATAACTATTATTATTTTATTTTTCATTTATCCTCAATATTTTTAATATTCATTTTGATCATGATTATCTCAAACAAGATTGATTAGTTTTATTATCTAATATGCAACAACTGCTTTATAGATTAAATTCCAGGGACAGGTGCAATCTCCACAAGCCTGGCATAGATCAGGATCTATATATTTATAACCGGGACCCTGCAGGATGGCATCATAATTACAATCATAAATACAGTTACTGCAATTGCGACATGCTCCTGTATTGATCTGAAAGACTATTTTGCCTGCCGGTGAATTAGAAACCTGATTTACGTTACCATTCTCATCATAAGCTTTAATGGCAAAATAGTAGATCGTTGCAGCTTCCAGCACATTAACATAACAATATTGGGAAGTTCCGGCATTTTGTGGTACTGGTGGATCATTGAAGATAGTGGCATTTCCCCAGTTTGATGCTGTGATCAAAGAAGTTGAATACCTGATCTCATAATGATTTGCAATTCCTTGCGATCCATCATCACCCGGTGCAGTCCACATGATCTTTATTGTGCTTAAATTAGATGTACTACCTTCATAAACTACCAGATCTGTAATATCTGCCGGTGCGGTAATATCGTTGATTAAGCTTGCATCGGGAACATTCGAAAGCGGAGAGACATTATCACTTTCATCAAATGCTTTGATCGCAAAATAATAGGTGATCCCAAGTTGCAGATCTTCTACAGTATAATTCTGAGATGAACCTGATTCCAAAGGCCAGGGAGCACCTTCCAGAAGTTCAGCATCACTCCAATTGCCTGATGTAATTACCGATTGTGAAATCCTGATCTCATAATTATAAGCTGTTCCTTCATCTCCATCATCACCAGTTGCAGTCCATGTTAGTTCGATCAACTCGTCAGTAGGATCAGCCTGCAGATCCGTAATTGCAGAAGGAGAAGTTTCGTCTGGAATAGCTGTTGTTGCCGCTTGTGCTATATTAGAAAGCTGAGAGATATTTTCAACTTCATCAACTGCTTTAATCCCGACAAAATATTCCGTAACCGGATCAAGATTTACGATGATTATAACTTCTTCATTTCCTGCTTCTTGAGGAACTATATTCTGCTCATATTCCTCTATTATTTCCCAATTTGAATCATTAATATTTTCTGTGTGAACTTTAACAATATAATAGCTTGAAATTCCAAGATCACCATCATCTCCGGGTGCAGTCCAATTTACCTGGAACGAATTCATAGACATAGAGCTGACTGCTATATCATCAATTGAGCAGGGAGGTTCTTCATCAATTATCTCACCCAAGATCTGTACTTCTTGTATTGCTGGAAGAGAAACTTGATCAAGTTCATCGAATGCTTCAATCTCCAGAGTCACCAGTTCGTCTTCCGGTAAATTCTCCAAATCCCAATTCTCAATTGCGCCGGCATTTTGCGGTAAAGGTGTGATAAAATCATTCTCAATGATCTGATTATTAGAATCTTTAAGCACCAGTTCATACTTGAAAGCTCTACCTGTAGTTGAATCATCACCTGTTGCAGTAAATTGAATATTCATCTTCCCAATTGAGTCTGATGCTGCAATGACATCATTGATCTGAGCAGGTTTTATATTGTCTACATCAATTGTAAACGCATCATCCGGGCAGGAAAACAGATTGATACAATCCATACATCCCGTGCAGAGATCTGCATCAATGTACATGGTTTGTGTTCGATTATCCAACTTGATCGCATTCTCGGGACAGTTGAAAAGATCAACACATTCATAACAACTGGTACAGGAAGAATATTCAATACGGGGATTGCTGTTAAGATTAGTTGTTTTATCAAGAGTATCGGTACAACTGATAACAAAAAGTCCGATGAGCAAAAGTAATAAAAATAATTTATTCATTTTTTCCCAAATCTAATTTATAATAATTTATTCAGTTTGTTTAATAGCATTTACCGGACAGCCTTTGTATCTTTTGCCATCACCATTCGCACAAATACCATCACCATCACATTTATCAGCATCGATCACAGCAACACCTTTTACCATTGTTATTGCACCTTGAGGACAAGGCGAAACACACATCCGGCAACCAATACATTTATCAGCTTCCACATAATATGGTTTGATCTGCCACAACTGTGCACCTGCTTCATCTCTTAGTTTGAGTTCAGTTTCTTCAATTATGATAGAATGAACCACCAGCTGCTCTTCCTGCATTATTCCATTCAAGATTAATTCCATTTTTGAAGTAAGTTCGAGTTCATTCTCTTTCAGAAATTCATCGGGTGCAAGTGATAGTTCTATCACATCTTCGCCTGTATTCAAAAACCAACTTCCGGCTATCTGTTTCAGTTTACCGGAATATTTAGTTAATTCAATTTTCTCTTCTGTCTGCGCGTATACATTGAAAGCAATTATACTTAAAATTGCGATCAAGATCATTAATCTTTTATTCATTTTTATCTCCATTTATTAATTGTATTTATGTACGCAATAATTAATCCAATTTCTTCTTGTTCTTCAATTTAATTGTATCAAGAACTATACAATTCTCAACCGGACAGCTCTGTTGGCATTTCAAACAAAAAATGCAATTCACATCTTCCACCCGTTTAACTTCATGGATCACGATCTGCATTGGACAGGCTTTTGTACATAACCGGCAATCTAAACAATGATCCTCACTGACATGAATTTTGCTGGTTTTGATATGTAGTAATTTCCCAATATATTGAAATACATTCATCAAAGCAGCATAAGGGCATAAATACCTGCACCAGAATCTGTTTATAAAGAATCCAATAATGAAGATCACAAACAACGTGGCTAAAGAATAAAGTGTGATATTCTGCGGATGAGATACTGCCAGCACCGGACAAAACTTCATGTAAACATACTGGGCGGAACGGAAAACAGCTATAATGGTGATGAGCATGATCACATATTTTAAGACATTAAGAAATCTGTACAGCCAAACCGGAAGATTGAGCGGCTTTTTCTTTTTATAGTTTGGATTTAAATTGAAGATCATTTCCTGAGCTGTACCAAATGGACACACGTATCCACAGAATCTTCTTCCCCAGAACATGGAAGTAATTGCGATAAGAAGTCCCAGAATTACAG